>JAFAPF010000392.1 GCA_019247245.1 Rubrobacter sp.
AAGCACATCGCAGTTTGGAAGAACAACTGGAACGTGCGCATCAAGAGCGGTTGGAAGCCCAGCAGAGGGTCCAGCAGTTGGAAGAGGAACGCCCAGAGAAACTGATATGGGAGCGCCAACAGTTGAGGGAGGAGCTCGAGCAGTGGCAACAGATACACTCGGAGAGCCAGCGGCAGCTTGGAGAGCAAAAACAGGAGTGGCAGCATCAAGCCGAGCAACACCAGCAGAAGGCACTAGAACTGGAGCAAGAGCGCCAGCGGTTGATGGAGGAGCTGGAGAGGTGGCATAGCAGGCACTCAGAGGCACAGCGAGAGGTTGAAGAGCTGAAGCGAGGGGACTTGGAGATTCAGCGAAAAGTTGAACAGCTAGCGCAGGAGCGAGAGCAGTTATACCTAGAAAGAGAAGAGTTACTGGGGGAACTGCGAGAAATCGGTAGCAGGTATGATGGCAAAGGTGATTCTGCAGCTAGGGTTCGTTTATCAGATCAGGAGAGTCCATCATCAGGAACTGAGAGCCAGCGTGAGCAAGCCCAGGACCTTGGTGTCCAAGACTCTTTAGAAGCATCTCAAGTAGTTTGAGCTGGTTTCAACCGGGTTCCTCTACTCCTTAGGCTCGGCTTCCAGGCGCCGATCCTAGCCTAATCAGAAGGATGCCCGCAAACAGGCCGCTACTCTGGCTTTACAGCCTGGTTCAGAGTATTTAGATCTGCGCTCAGATAGCTAAAATGCTCGAAAAAGCCTCAAGCGTCTTGAGCACTGACAGCTGAAAGCGCCTCACCGATGTCCTCTACCGAAGCCTGCTGATCGCGAGACTCAGCTGTTTGCAAGAGCCACTTGGTCTTCGAGAAGGACTCTTTTCTATAGGGTTCACATCAGAGGTGAGTAGGATGCTAGGCCGATGGGCTCGCAACCACTCTCCTCGGCCAGACTCTGACCTTCTGAGCTTTGTGGGCAGAGAGGTTATTCATGATTACTACCTATCCACGATGCAAGACCGGAGCTAAAACGCACTGTATATATGCTTCAAAGACCGCTCTGGTGATGCTACTTACGACCCCGGGCACAGTCCCATCCGTTCTATGCTCATGCGGCGTTTTGTCCTCTATGCTCTGTCCGGCGTGGTAGATTCCGGTAGATTTTACGGAGGTAATCATTCTCTTCACGGGCCTCCGCCAACGAGTCCTTCAGGCATTTGTTCTCTCTCAAAAGAGCATCATAATTCGAGCGGCGAATCTTCCGCCTCGTCTTCACAGTGCTCTCCACGATGGGGCAAAGAAGCCAAACGGAGACGCCGATTATAAGCAGTACCATAAGACCCAGGCTGCCGGAGCCAAGCACCTCGTCTGTCATAAGATAGTTCCAGTTCAAGCCGGGCACAAATACTTCCTTCTGATAACTAACTGGTCCTTATGCTATTGTACGGACGAGGCGCCCCATCACTACCCCGGGATCAGCCCGGCGTATTCCTTTCCTCCGCGATTTTTGCCACGACCTCCGCCGTAGTCTTTGTCGCGCTTGCATTCTTTCGTCTGACTTATCATCGTCCCCCGCTACGAGCGTTCTGAACGGCATTTTCCTGATCCTCGCCGCGGTCCTGACGGGGCAGTTCCTAAGTGCCGGTATGCTGCAAATGCTCAAGATGATGGGCGAACCCGCTCACCATGAGCATTGAAGGTGGCGC
This sequence comes from Rubrobacter sp., assembly GCA_019247245.1. Taxonomy (GTDB): domain Bacteria; phylum Actinomycetota; class Rubrobacteria; order Rubrobacterales; family Rubrobacteraceae; genus Rubrobacter_F. The sequence continues at coordinate 1,681 of JAFAPF010000392.1, forward strand.
TAAATATAGGTGCAAGCTCTCGAGCACCCGCTTAGGGCTCGAACGCTTGCTTTTAACCTTTAACCTTCCTCTTGGACGGCCCTATTCGCTGCCCGAAAACCTGTCTTCGAATGTGTGCCATCGCAGAATGGTTTGTTCGTCGAGCCCCCACAGCGGCAGAGTGCGACCGTCTCCCTGTCGGTGTGGAATTGGTTGCCGTCAGCGTCGGTAATAGTCACGGGACCCTTCACCAAGTATGGACCGTCATCCAACGCCGTGATGTTAACTTGCTCAGCCATATCTGCTCCTCCGTATGCTCTTCTATGGGCGCTTTTACCGCTTTTTCGTGGAGAATGTAAACACTCATATAAGCATCATTTGCTAATAATCTTTCCGGAAGTGGTATGACCTTCGAGCTCTGGAAGAAGGTGACGTCGGTAGAAGACTACTCCCAGTAACACCACGAGTTGTATCGTTGCGCTAACGACAGCCCTAAACTGGTCGAAGTAAAAATCCAGTAAGACACAGTGGTCAGCGAGAGCAGAAGCCCGAAGTATACGAGCACGCAACACCGCTGGTCACAACCGAAGATCATGAACGCGGCGCCGACCACTAGAACAGGCCGGTAGTGGTTCCAAGCCGAATGATAGAATCAGGCAATGGTTGCTCGAGTCATCATCTGCTAGCACTGCGACACTGAAAACATCGTCAAGAACGCCAGGGCTCCCAACGGTAAACAGAAAAGTGCCTCTGCCACGATTGCGCTCGCCAAAGCCGCCAGAGGACCCTGCCTTCAACGCCCTTTTCACCGCCAAAGGCGCAAGGAGATCCCTAGAGCGCTTACCACAGGAGAACGCTCCTCTCTCAGAGGGGCCTCGCGCGGCACACCTTCGGGGTCTAGCGCAACACCGTATAACCCGCTGGATCAAAAAAAGCCGCTAGCTTACCCTCCTTAGCGCGCACCTTGCCCCTGGGACCGACGGCCTCGAAACGTAACAACAAGCTCTTGCGGGGCCGTTTCTGGCTGGTGTTCGAGACTGCTACTGTTGCCTTATCCTGGAGTAGATAGTTATCGAGGTAGGGGTGGCGGTAGGGTTTCTGATGTCGGATTGCAATAACCTGGGGCGTGGATCGCTGGTTTGATGGTTGCCTTGCTCATCACGCCTTTAGCTGCTCTCACAACCTCGGTGGTATACGCGCGACTCGCAGCGCGCTCGAACTACATAGGAAAAGAAGCCGGTTAAGTCAGCCGTTAATTCAGCAAGATTATTTCAAAATAACACAAACAACATACAGCGTTTGCTATCGTCTGAGGAAACCGTTGGTAGAAGAATACAAGGCCTGAGCCAAGCCCTGAGCCAAGCTGTTCGCGCGGATTAGTTATGTGCCTAAGGGTGTGATCTATTTAATCGTAGGGATGCCGGTGATCTGAGCTGCTACTACAGGTGGAGGTCGGGCTAATGCCCTGCGCGGCGCCGTACAGACGATAAATACACAGCCCTTCGGAAGATCATGCTTGCGGTGGCAGGCTACGATAGGATGTGGGTCCGGGCACGAGCCTCTAGCTGTTTGCTTTGAAGCTCGAGATCCTATATTATATAAGTTAATATTAAAGGTCGTTCATAGTAAACGACACCCTCTGAAGGGTGGGATGAAGGAGGTTTCGTATGAAGCGCTCAAAGTTGGCTCTCTCTGTTGCTGCATCTATGGTAGCGATGATGGCCCTTGCGAATCCTGCGTTCGCCAGTACTGACGGAAGCTGCCTCAACTTGCCCATTTCCCCGGTGACGGCGGTTGCAGTGCCCATTACCTCTACAGTTTTACTACTCCAGCTAGCGGTGGCCGTAGTGATAGCGCTGGTAGCGGCGGTAGCACAGGCCCCAGCATCCACCGTTCGACCGCCTGCGTTTGGCGGTACCGCGCAGATGACCCCCTGATCTCTTATTAGTATAGCCGGGCTGGGGCTTTCACGTTCCGGCCCGGCTCTTTTTATGCTCCTATGTAAGAAGCCTTTAGCCCTCAAAGGGGTGCGTCCAGCTCCGTTTGATGCCATCATTCGTTTGTAGGGAGCGTTTTCGAGCAAGGAGAGCCCTGTGAAATCTTCAAATCTTATCCAGTGGAGTGGGCTGGCGGCCGTGGCAGCCGGCTTGCTGTTTATGCTCATCAACCTGATCACCCTTTTGATCTTGGGCTTCGGCCAGGAACGATCTGAGCTGCTTATCAGGTCCATAATCTCGCCGATCGCCGGGGCGCTGCTGCTGCTGGGGCTGATCGGGCTGTATGCTTACCAGTCGGAGGCTACCGACGTACTTGGGCTAACCAGCTTTCTGTTCGCCCTTCTCGGTACGGTACTGGCACTGGCGGGCAACGTTTGGGCTAATATGTTGGGCTACCTAGGCTGGGCTTTATTCGGGGTATCTAGTTTGCAAGCCCGGGTCTACCCGCGTATAGCCGCCATACTTCTCATTATCGGCGCGCTGATTACCGCTCCGTTTAGTACCTCTACAGTAGGCGGATTCGGTGATATCTTAGTATATGTGGGTGTGGGTGCCAGCACCGTCTTCGATGTAGCCATAATCTGGTTGGGCTTCGCTCTCTTCACGGGGAAAGGCATCTCGGCCTAGCAACCTGAGCAGGGTGGCCAGTAACTACCGTTCATAAGAACCGATAAGTTCGTCATCGGGGAGTCTGTAACTTCGGTGTCTTCGAGAAGCCAGTCTTTGGATAGGCCCGCTTCTGCTTCAAGCTAGCCTATCGGCACCGCTCTCTCCTTGGCGAGCCCCTTGTGCGGCCTTTGGGAACCCCATCAGGTTTGCAGGGCTTTTGTAAACTACCAACAGACAAAGGACTCGGCTCTGAACGCGTCAGGGTCGTCACAGATGAGAGCTATCTCATTCATTTTGATCCTCACCGCTGTATTTTTTCGGAATGGCGCCAGGTCAAGGGTGGTACTCGACACCTAAATGGCCAGATCGCCTGCGATCTGGCCTCCAGCACCACAATCGCCAAGACCTCAAAAAGCAG
>JAFAPF010000509.1 GCA_019247245.1 Rubrobacter sp.
CGTCCGGCTCCTGCTTCTCTACTATGTAGAAGCTAGCGCGAAGTAGCTTCCGGTCACCAACGGCGGCGGCCAGAAGGACGCCGTAATCGAGGATACCTTTATAGTAGCTTTTAATAGAGTGGTAGAGGTTCGCCCCATCGACGAAGACCGCTACCTTCTCCCTTGTATCTGGATTTTCCACGGTTCCCACAGCGCCGAAATGTTACCAAAAAGAAGCATGTAAGGGTCAAAGCCTGGTGTTTGGCCGCGTGGACTAACGTATATGATATGCTCGGGCCCCGAACGCTAAGATAAACCTCGGAACTTGAGAATTTTGGGTAGAGGGTAGAGAATCTCACTTGTATGAACTTCAAAGCCAGCATAGACGAGCACGCCGACGCCTACTCGGTCGTCGCGGTGCGTGGTGAGGTGGACCTTCATACGGCCCCGAAGGTTCAGTACGCCATCGAACGCGGCTCGGAAGGTGTGAAGGCGGTCATCGTCGACATGAGTGGCATCGCGTTCATGGACTCGACCGCTCTATCGACCCTCATGCGCGCCAAGGAGTCTCTAGAGGAGAGGGGTGTCTCCCTCAGGCTCACCACCCCCTCAGGGGCTGTTAAGCGCATCTTCGCGGTGACGGGTTTCGAGGATTACTTCGATATCTACCCCTCCCGAGAGGCTGCCATTCCTCGTTAGTAGACGAGGGCACTGTGATGAGTGTGGCGCTTTCCACCCTTCAAGGGTCTGGACGGTGACTCCTTACATACTAAAATTTGATCGTGATGACTGAAGTCAAAACCGTCAATGTTCCCGAGCCTCTCATACATCTTGGGGAGGCCTTCTCAGACGCAGGACACGAGCTGTACTTGGTCGGAGGCTTTGTGCGAGACGCTTTAGGAGGACACACGTCCCATGATGTGGATGTCACGACGGGGGCGCGGCCGGCAGAAATCAAGAAGCTTCTAAGGCCCAAGGCGAAGTACCTATGGACGGTGGGTGAGAGGTTCGGGACGATAGGGGCGAGGGTTGACTCCTACGACATCGAGGTCACGACGTACCGGAATGATCTCTACACCGAGGGGAGCCGGCATCCGGAGGTGAGGTTCGGAACTAGCCTCATAGATGACCTGAGCCGCCGAGACTTCACGATTAACGCCGTCGCGGCTGACGCGAGAACTGGAGAAATACATGATCCCTTCAATGGACGACGAGACCTTGAGTTCGGTGTGATCCGTGCGGTTAGTGATCCTCTGGAGCGAATGCACGATGACCCTTTGCGTATGCTACGTGCGGTACGCTTCGAGACGACGCTGACAACCAACGAAAAGCTGGCCGCTATGACGCCCGATCTTGAGGTAGCGATCGAGGAGAACGGCCACTGGCTTTCAAGCATCAGCGCCGAGCGTATCCGGGAGGAGTTTGAGAAGATACTCATCTCTGAGCACGTTGCTAGGGGACTGCGCACCCTCGTGCGCCTCGGGCTGATGCCGTACATCGTCCCGGAGTTCATCGAGACGGTGAACGTCGAACAGGAGCATGAGTTCCATCATAAGGATGTCTTCGAGCATACGTTGCTAGTAACGCAGAACATCAACGAGGACTCGATCTTGCGAAAAGCCGCCTTTTTTCATGACATTGGCAAGCCTCGCACGCTAGTCTATGAGCATCGCTGCACATACTGCGGAGCTAAGAGCGTTCTTTCGGACACTAGGAAGGAAGATTGCGAGCGCTGCGGCGACCGGACGCTACCTACAAAGGTTCACTTCTATGGCCACGAGAACGTCGGGGCCACTATCGCAAGGAAGGCGATGAGGCGCCTCGCCTATCCGCAGAACGAAACCGACGCTGTCGCCCATCTCGTCTCGAACCATATGCGTCCTATGGGCTATGCCCTTGCGCGTGATCCATGGAGCGACTCGGCCATAAGGCGCTTTATCCGGGACACGCACCTCGCACGCGGCGACAAGGAGCTGGCAAACGTTGACCTTCTTCTAGAGCTCGCCCGGGCCGACATCACCGGCAGCGCCTCTAGACGGCGGTACATAGCCGAAGAGTCCTGGCGCAGCCTTAAGCATCGTGTAGATGAGGTAAGGGCTAAGGACGTCATCGAGAAGCTCAAGAGCCCTCTTGATGGCAATCAGCTCATGCAGCACTTCGGACGCGGTCCGGGACGTTGGATTAAACACATAAAAGACTACTTGGAAAACGAGGTCGTCGAAGGCCGTCTCGGCAAAAATGACACCGGGAAGGCTATTCAGGTCGCCGAAGATTACGCCCGCGAACGCTGCCTTTTTGAGGAGGGATAAACTTATGCAAGGCTTAGACTCCCTCGTGCAAACAAACTGGCTCGAGAAGCACCTCGACGATCCCAACGTCAGGGTCGTGGATATCCGCGGTTACGTAAAGAAGAAGGACCTCGGAAACGGCCGCCAGGAAGCCCTATACCTCCCCGCGTATGAGGAGTACGATGAAGCACACATTCCCGGTGCCGTGTATGTCGATTGGACCCGTGACATCACCAATCCTGAGGAATTGGTCCCCGTGCAGATCGCTCCACCTGGCCGCTTCGCCGCCCTTATAGGCTCTTTGGGCATCGGCGACGAGACCTATGTAGTCGTCTACGACCATACAGGAAGCCAGTTCGCTACCCGTCTATGGTGGGCACTTACTTACTATGGCCACGACCGCGTCTCTGTACTCGACGGCGGCTGGAGGAAGTGGATCACCGAAAACCGTCTTACGAGCGCCGACGTTCCCGTCCCTAAACCTGGCGTCTTCACCCCACGTCTGCGTCCAGGATGGCGCGTTGAGGCCGAAGAAGTGCTTACCGGCAGCCAGAAGGGAGAAACCTTGATTCTCGACGCTCGCGATGAGGCCCAGTACAACGCTCGAGTGGCGCGGGGCCGTGGAAGAGGAGGCCGCGTTCCGGGTGCCAGGCACCTTCACGCGGATACCCTGCTGGACCCAGAAAGCGGAATGTTCCACTCAGACGAAGAGTTGGCTAAAAAGCTAAGGAAAGCCGGAGTGTCAAAGGATAAGCACGAGCCGATCGTCGCCTACTGCAACGGGGGAGTTGCGGCAACGGTCCTACTATTTGTCTTGCACCGGTTCGGCTACAAGAACCTCGCCAACTACGATGGCTCTTGGAACGAGTGGGGAATGAGGGAGGACCTGCCCGTCGAAGTGTAGAGCCCTCTCAAGTAGCATTCTTGCGCTGCTTCGTTTTACCAAGACAGATTCTCAAAGGCCGCCTCTTTAGCTACTTTGACATAGACCTCAGCGCCACTTAAAGATGCTGAGGATGTTCGAGAAGTCGTCGGTCCAGACATCGCTTGGATCAGAGGTGGTAGCGCACGCCCGCCAACGCCTGTCATTGACCACGCTACCCAGATCCTCCTTCTTGTTTGCCATCATCACCCAGTTTGATGGCAGTTTGCCTGGTTCTCCTTCAGTCTGGGTATCAAGCTGGCTATAGCAGACAAGCTGTCTATCCCGTGCCAGGTTGCCCAGCATGGGTTCAAGGTCCAAATGTCGGTTGGAGATGTGGTAGGCCATAACCCCATCGCTCCTTAGCTTGGAGAGGTATATGTCCAGCGCTTCGCGCGTTAGCAGGTGAACCGGTACCGCATCCGAGGAAAAGGCGTCGGCTACGATCAC
>JAFAPF010000278.1 GCA_019247245.1 Rubrobacter sp.
GCTCGTCGCCGGCGGCGGCAACAGCGGTTCGGCATGCTTGCGATCATGCTGGTGCTTCTGGCGGGTACCGTATATGCTGTGGGTTACGACCCGGGCGGCGTTATGGGCGAGGGGGGGCTGGGTTTCGGCTCGAAGGGAAACCCCACAGACACGCTCCCTCAAGGGCCTGCACCGGGGTCTTCTCCAGAGGCAGCCGCCTACTGGACCGTAGCTTCCGAGCTGCGGGGAATAAGCCCCAAGAACGTAGAGGGTGTTAACCATAGCACGCTCGACCCCTCGTGGGCTTCCGTGCGCATTACGCAGCCGGAAGACGATAGTACCTGGGTCCTTTTCGTACACCGGGAGAATGACTCGTGGAAGGCCCTGAAGTCGATACGCGCCGACGAGCCGGATCACCCCGAGAACGAGAAAGCTGTGTTGGACGACGTGCCCAAAGACCTTGTAGAGTCTATTTACCCTCCGGACCCGGATTCGGGCGTCTCGGGGCTCCTCTCGGAATCGGTAGAACCCAGTGCCGTACCGTCGGTCGAACCGCCCGCGATCTCGCCCTCAGACCCGGTCACCGATAACGTACCGGAGTCCGAGCGTGAGCGGATAGAGAAGGGGCTCGAAGGGGTGCGAAAGGCGGTCGATGACCACGAAGGTATCAGCGGGGTATATGTGCTAGACCTAAACGGAGGGTGGGGCTACGGGGTGCGCCCGGACGAGCCCTTCTTCAGCGCCTCGGTCGCGAAGGTACCGGTCATGGTCGCTGTCTTCCGCAGGATAGATGAGGGCAAGCTCTCCCTGGAGGACAGCTTCGAGACGAAGTCAGAGGACTGGGCGGCCGGGGCCGGATGGATGCAGTGGGACCCGGCCGGAAAGTCTCATACGGTGAAGGACTACCTGTCGATGATGATGGGCCAGTCGGACAACGTGGCGGCCAATGCCCTCACGCGCGTTGTGGGAGGGCGCGAATACGTCAACGAGGTCGCCCGCTCGCTGGGAGCCCCTAACACCTTGCTCTACCAGAAAGTGACTAGCGCGCGGGCCCCGGTCACGAGCCTGGACAACCGAACCACGCCCCGCGACATGGCTACCATCCTGCAGCAAATCGGTACCGATAAGGCGGCTAGTACCGATAGCTGTCGGGAGATGATCGATATCATGCTACAGAATCATCTGGAGTCGGGGTTGAAGGAAGCACTTCCCAAGGATACCGAGGTGGCCGCCAAAGGGGGCTGGCTCTACAGGATCTACGATGAAGTCGCTATCGTCGGGCATGAAGATCATCCCTACGCCGTGGCGATCTTCAATAGGCAGGGTCCGGAGGACCCGAAAGAGGGCAAGCCCCTACTCAAGGATATTTCAAAGGCTGTCTGGAAGACCCAGGATGGCTAGCCTTCTTCGACAACCCTTCGCCGTAGCAGGGCGACGGCTGGCTTCAATTCCTCCGCCTTGAGCAAAAACGCCGCTCCCAGGTAAGCCGCGAGCGAGGCTATTCCGACGATGAGGAGGATAATAGCCCGTTCCAGGAACCTTGAGCCGGTCCCGAGGAGGATCGTGCCACCCAGAGCGACGGCGTACATGGCAGCTCCGGCGATTAGAATCTTGACCAGCGAACTGACGAGGCGCCGGCCGTCTATGCACCGTATCTCCCTCCTCATCACCGCGAGGCCGAAGAGGGCGAAGACGGCGGTGACGCCCGAGAGGGCAAGCGCCACGCCGATCACCCCCATGATACGCGATAGGCCATAGGCGAATATCGTGTAGAACACAAAGAAGCCAATGTTCAGGAGGGCGGGAGTACGCGTGTTCTGTCGAGAGTAGAACGCCCGGACTAGGAGGAAGTACGTCGCGTAGGTGAGTAGTCCCACGGAGTACGCGATGAGGAGGCTAGCGACGACCGCTGTGTCTTCCGGGGTGAAGTTCCCACGCTCGTAAAGCAGACCGATAAGAGGGGTCGCGAGGGCGATGAGCCCGACAGCGGACGGAACCACGATAAAGGCCATCGTTCTGAGGCTGAAGGAGAGCGTATCTCGGTAGCCTTCGGTATCGCCGCGGGCGTGTCTTTCGGATAGTTCAGGCATGGTGGCGGTCTCGATAGCGATGACGAAGACGCCGTAAGGTAGCGAGAAGACAACGAAGGCGTAGTTAAGCTCCGGCACCGCGCTGAAGGAGGAGCCAAGCAGCTGGCCGACGAATTGCACGCCGATCGACCCCGCCGTGAAAACCAGCACGGGCAGCGCGAGCCTGACGGCGGGCAACAAGGCCGGGTGTCCGAAGACTGGGCGAGGCTTGTAGCCCAAGCGCCAGGCGCTGGGGAGCAGCAACAACGACATGACCGCGACGCCCAGGGTGGTGGCGGCGAGCAGGTAGACGGCGGCTTCAGGATCTCGCGGGGCGAGCAGGGCATAGCCTCCGAAGAGGACCATGGCGATCAGGTTGTTTACGACCGGGACAAAGGTTGGGAAGAAGAAGCGTCGGTGAGCGTTGAGCACGCCGGTCAGGACGGAGCCGAGACCGAAAAAGAAGATGTAGAGGACGAAAAACCGGAAGAAAAAGACCGCAAGGTCTATGGTCTCCCGAGCTTCGTCCGGAGAGAGCTTCGGCGAGCCCGGGAAGTCCGTCGATAGGTTCACCAATGGTTCGGCGAAGATGACCCCCAAAAGGGCTACCAGAGCGAGGAGTGGCAGGATCAGGGTGAGGAGGGCGTTGGTGAGGCGCTGGGCGTCTTCTTCACCGTAGGTGGTCATGCGCTCGACGAGAATCGGGATGAAGGTCGAGTAGAGGATGCCACCCAGGAAGAGTTCGTAGATCAGGTTCGCTATCCCGTTGGAGACACCATAGGCGTTGGCTACCACCCCGGTACCGAGGACGGCCGCCATCACCATCGTCCGCGCGTACCCCGTCGCCCGCGAGAGAGAAGTCGCCACCGATGTTGAAAGCACGGCCCGCAAGATGGCTGCCATGAGGCGGATGGTACTAGAGAAAACGGTATTGGTTCGAGCTGAGGGTGACGGAAAGAAAGAGTTCAACCCTCCTTAGCGCAGGCTAAAAGCGCCTACGTACGCTTCTAGGCGAGATCATCCCTGAGCATATCTACTACCACCAACCCGCAACGGGAGACGCACACGCGCTTCTTATCCTCATCGTGTATCCGAACCTTCCAGACCTGGTTCGTGCTCCCTACCTGAACAGGGGTTCCGATGGTGGTAAGTATTCCTGAACGCTTGGGCCTGAGGTGGCTGGCGTTGATCTTCGAGCCTAAGGCAACCTTCCCCGGAGGACAGTTGAGCCAGGCTCCGACGGTTGCCGCAGACTCGGCCAAAACTACGCCGGCTCCGTCGTGCAGATACTCCAACGGCTGACGATGACTGGTGTCGATCGATATCTTCATCACCACCTTGTTGGGATCCAACTCCATATACTCGATGCCCAGGTCCTTATTCAGCCCCTCTTCTAAGGAGTCGAAATCGATCTGGTCCATCTGCGTACTTCCGTTAGCGTGCGGATACCAACCAGCTGGAGCCTACCCCTTTGTCGCCGTTTCAAAGCGATAGCGGAGGAGGTGCCTGCTCGAGTACCGGGGCAGAGCTTGAGCTCGCGAGCCGATAGTCGGTTCAGGCGATTACATGAGTAAAGGCAACCTCGTAAAGGTGTGGCTCGTAAGCGATCGCGAGCTTCTCCGCCTCGCGCACGTGGAGTGTGGCATCCGGATTGCGGAATATTGCCTCGAGGGCCTCCCGGCCTCGCCACTGCGCGTAGTTGGTGACCTGTGTGCTGTCGAGGCTACTGTGAATGTTCGCCGAGACGTAGCCTGGCTGCTTGCTTATCACCTCTTCGGTCGCCTCGACGAGTAAGTCCACGAGTCGCTGCTGATCCTTCGAAGTAACGGTGAACACGCTGATGAGGGTGACCACGTCCTGATCTCGGGATATAAGTGTCATACAGCTCCTTCTCTAATACATTTGAGATAAACAGAGGCTCCCCGCTTCAGGGAGCCTCTGGCAGAGGAATCGCACACAGAATAGCCTCTTAGGTTACGTGCACCTTCGCTTTGAAGGTGAGATCCTCGCGCTCGTCTTGTGCGTGGTCGACGATGACGGTATCGCCGGGGTCGAACTCGCCGCCGATGATGCGGCTAGAGAGCGGGTTCTCGACGAAGCGACGGATGGCCCGGGCGAGCGGACGCGCCCCGAACTTCGGGTCGTAGCCTTCCTCAGCGAGGAACTCCTTGGCCGCTTGGGTAACCTCGACTTGGACCTTTTGGCTCTCGAGGTGCTTGTTCAAGCGCTCGAGCATGATGTCCACGATCTGGAGCACGTCCTCCTTGGTTAGCGGCTGGAAGACGATGATCTCATCAACGCGGTTGATAAACTCGGGTCGGAAGGACCGCTCGAGCGCATCCATGGCTCGCCGCTCGGTCTCGCGGAAGTCTACCCCCTCACGTGCGGTGAAGCCGAACTGCCTATCCGAGACGAGGTGTTGACTCCCCACGTTCGAGGTCATGATGACTATCGTGTTCTGGAAGTTGATCGTCCGCCCCTGCGCGTCCGTCAACCTACCATCGTCGAGGACCTGAAGCAGGGTGTTGAAGACGTCCGGGTGGGCTTTTTCGATCTCATCGAAGAGAACGACGCTGTATGGACGGCGCCGTACGGCCTCTGTCAACTGCCCAGCCTCCTCATACCCAACATAGCCGGGAGGCGCACCAACAAGCCTACTGACGGTGTGTCTCTCCTGGAACTCGCTCATGTCGATGCGGATCATGGCTTCCTCTGAGCCGAAGAGGAACTCTGCGAGGGTGCGGGCGAGCTCCGTCTTTCCGACGCCCGTGGGCCCGAGGAAGATGAAGCTCCCGACCGGGCGATTGGGGTCCTTGATTCCGGCGCGCGCGCGCCTTATGGCCTCGGCGACGGCCTTTATGGCCCGGTCCTGGCCGACCACGCGCTCGTGCAGCACGTCCTCTAGGTTGAGGAGCCTCTCGGCCTCCTCCTGCACGATGCTAGTCGCGGGGACGCCGGTCCACTCCTCGAGGATGCGAGCGATATCCTCGCGCGTCACCTCCGGGGCGTTGGTCTCTCTCTGTCCAGCCCAACCCTGCTGCTGCTGGTCAAGCTCCGACCTGAGCTGCTCCTCCCTTTGCTTTATCCCGGCAGCCTTCTCATAGTCCTCGGCCCGAACAGCGTCCTCCTTCTCGCGCTCGAGGGCTGCTATCTCCTCCTCGATCCTCCTGACGTCCACCGGCGGCACCGCAGAGCGCAACCTCACCTCGGCCGCGGCCTCGTCGAGGAGGTCTATGGCTTTATCAGGCAAGAAGCGGTCGGTTATGTAGCGCTCGGAGAGCTCAGCGGCGGCGATGATCGCCTCGTCGGTGACATGCACGCGGTGATGAGCCTCATAACGGTCGCGCAACCCAAAGAGGATCGCAACCGTCTCATCGACGGTTGGCTCGCTCACGAGCACGGGCTGGAAGCGACGCTCCAGGGCGGCGTCCTTTTCTATGTGCTTGCGGTACTCGTCTAGCGTGGTCGCGCCTACAACCTGCAGCTCGCCACGCGCAAGGGCAGGCTTGAGCATGCTGGAAGCGTTCACAGCTCCCTCGGCCCCGCCGACCCCAACGATGGAGTGCAGCTCGTCGATAAAAAGGATGATGTTCCTCTCCTCGTCCTGGAGCTCTTTGAGCATCTGTTGCATCCGCTGCTCAAAGTCACCGCGGAAACGGGTCCCGGCGACAAGGCCACCGACATCGAGCGCGAGCACCCGCTTGTCCTTGAGTATTTCGGGTACGTCCTCGGAGACTATCCTCTGTGCGAGGCCCTCGACGATGGCCGTCTTGCCGACGCCAGCCTCTCCGACGAGGACCGGGTTGTTCTTGGTACGCCTAGACAAAATGCGGATGACGCGGGATATCTCCTCGGCCCGCCCAACGACCGGGTCGAGCTCTCCGTTACGAGCCATCTCGGTGAGGTCTCGGCTCACCTGGTCCAGCACCGGCGTCTGGCTCTGCGGCCCCTGCGGGCCACCTGGACCACCGGGGAATCCTCCGCCGAGTCCTCGCCCACCAGGGCCCATTCGGGCACCACGCTGTTGCAAGAGGCGCGCAATCTCGCGTCTCAAGGCCTCCGCATCCCCGGCACCGTACTGCGAGAGGATACGGCAGGCGTTGCCGTCGCCCTCGCTTAGTAAGCCGAGCAAGAGGTGCTCGCTCCCGACCTGGGCCGACCCCATCTGACGTGCGAACGTGAACGAGAGCTGCAAGGCCCGCTTCGCGCTCGGGGTAAAGGTGTACACCTGATCCCCAGGATCTCCCCTAAACTCCTTAAAGTGCTCGCGCAGCCCGTCAACGTTCGCTCCGGCGCGTCTCAAGACCTCCGTCGCGACGTTCTCGCCGGTCACGATGCCGGCGAGAAGGTGATCCGTTCCGATGGCCGCCGTGCGGGTCGTCCCGGCCGAAGCCTCACGGGCCCGCATGACGGCCTCCCGCGCCTCCTCGGTGAGCGCCTGGAAGAAATTACCGGGACTTCCCTGGTTCTGCTGCTGTGTAAGGTTCAGCATCTCGAACGGGTTCCTCCCGCCGGCCTGAGCCCCGATCATGCCCAACTCCCGCGCACACTGCGTGCATAGGTAGACGGCACTCTGCTGCCCACCCTGCTGTCCGAAGACCTGTACGCTCGCCGGCCTTACCCGGCAGTTCTCACATATCATTAGCTAAAAAGCCTCCTCGAAAATTCGTGTTCTCTATAATCCCTTGTTCCCAAAACTCATGCAGCGGTAAACGCTAAAATCTGAGTCTCATACGCTTAGATTTTATTACCTTTGTGCTGTAGTTCAAGGTATGGCGATAATCTGAGGTTTTATGGGTAAAAAGGAATTCCCGAGCTAAAGGAGGTTTGCGTCGAGCATGGAAGAGAGAAGTCTTGTGGGGCTTGAGGCGCGCACGGAGGACGGGACGGAGGTTGGCAGGATCTCCGCGGTTCTCACCGACGAGATAACGGGCGAGGTGACGCATGTTATGGTGGAGATGAGCGAGGAGCTGATAGAGGTGCCCATTACCGCACTCTCCCTAGACCCGGAGGCAGACTTCGCTACCTTCCACGCCGCTCCTTCGGACGCTGAAGCGGGAGACCACCTGGGGGACGAGGTTGAGCCCGAGGGGTACGCGCCTGCAGAGTCGAGCGTGCAGGATCTCCCGCACAAAGGACAGTTTGTAACCACCCCAACAGACCCAGCAGAGGCCCAGCCTTTGGAAGAGCTGGATCGTGAGGCGGCGGAGGCAGGGGGTTGGGAAGACGAGGGCTCCAATACTCCCGAGTCCGGCTACCCGCGCAACGACGTCTATATAGATCCGGACACAGGAGAGGAAGTAGTAGACGACCCTCTCGTGAGGGAAAACGACACCCTCGAGGACGACGTGGAGAACCTCCTCGTTGGCACGAGTTTACGGGTTCGCTCCGTAAAAGATGGCGTCGTGGAGCTGACCGGCACGGCGCCTACCCGAGAGGACCTTACCGGTTGGGTAAGTGAGCTCATGAGTCTCGATGGGGTCCTTGACGTGGACACCACCAACGTCTACGTTGGCTAGTGCCGGGGCTACCCTCGGTCCGAGGGGTGGTGCACGACGGTCCGGATCTTTAACCCACCCCGTACCTGCTGGGTGAGGTCCACGGTCAGCTCGACCGGATCACACGCAGCAACGAAATCTTTGAGCAGCGTAGCCGCCATGTCTTCGGCGAAAGTGCCTCTGTCGCGGAACCCCCACAGGTAGAGCTTCATGGCCTTAGACTCTAGAAGCTGCACCCTCGGGCGGTAGCTCAGCTTAAGCTCATAGAAGTCCGGCTGTCCCGTTATCGGGCAGATCGCCGTCAGCTCGTTCGTCGAGAACTCTACGACCGCGTCCGTGTCTGCGTGGCGCCATGCCACCGTGTCCAACTGTTCCACCTCGATCGGCCCGCGCGCTTCGCGCCCTAGCACCCGCTTGTCTCTCTGCTGCAATATGTAAGCTCCTTTTCCAGCTTCGCTTTTTGATAGATGTTAACCCAGTAGACGTCGCGTGCACTCCCGTTTACCCGTGTCGAGCAGTAATCATGGGTAAAAGAAGAATCGGGCGCTTGAGCCCGTTAAGATGATAGGGTGCGGGCTTAAATTGGTTACGAGGGAATATCGAGGAGGCGAGATGAAGATAGCGATGCTCGGCCCCGTGGGAATCGGTAAGGGGACCCAGAGCCAGCAGGTTACGCAGAGGCTCAACTATACACGTCTCTCGACCGGAGACCTAGTCCGGGACCATATAGAGGCCGACACCGAGTTGGGGCGCGAGCTAGAGGGCTACTACGAGCGAGGCGAGCCGGTCCCGGATGATGTAATCATGGACCTGGTACGGCCTCACCTCAACCCCGCAGGAGCCTGGATACTGGACGGCTTCCCACGCACCATGGCGCAAGTACATGCTTTGGAAGAGGAGCTAGAGAAGCGTCATATCGGCCTGGATAAAGTGATCGTACTCGAAGGACCCAGCGACGAGGAGCTGATCGAACGCATCACCAGCGGCAGGCGGCAGAGTCTGGCCACCGGTAGGGTGTACCACACCGAGTACGATCCTCCCCCTAACCCGGGTGAGGGTTGGGATCCGGGTCCGTTCGTTCAACGCGATGACGATAAGGAGGAGGCCCTCAGGCGAGAGCTCGAGGCCTACCACGAAGAGGCCGAGAAGATCAAAGAGTACTACGATGAGCAAGGGATCCTCGCCGTGGTGAACGCAGATCAGGATGTCCCTGACGTCACGGAGGATATCATCGCGGCATTGGGCTACCCGGAGGAACGAACTCCCAGGGCCTAGAAAGGAGCGCGGAACTTGCACGTCTACAGCGACCGCGCCTTCGAGCGCCATGTCAACCGCCTAGCCGGCGTAGAGGCTCCGGAGAGGTTCCCTGCGGCGGTCGCCGGGGCTGAAGAGGCAGAACGGGCCGGCGCGCCGGTGGAGTGGCGCTCTTGCCAGCCTGCCCCGGAGGAAATCCTCAAAGCGGTGCACGCTCCCGGCTACTTGGATCGCGTGGATAGGCTCTCTGTGGAAGGCGGAGGCTATCTCGACCTAGATACGGGTCTCAACGAGCATTCCTGGGAGGCCGCTACGCTGGCGAGCGGAGCAGCCATTGGGGCGGTGGACAGTTCCCTTTCTGGAACGGCAGCCTTCTCCATCGCGCGTCCTCCTGGCCATCACGCTGGAAGAAACTACGGGATGGGTTTCTGCCTGCTGAACCACGCCGCGGTAGCCGCCGAACACGCCCGCTCGCGCGGAATTGAAAGGATCGCTATCCTAGACTGGGACGTCCATCACGGCAATGGGACCCAGGACATCTTCTACGCCGACGGAGAGGTACTGTACCTCTCGGCGCACCAGAGCCCCTTCTACCCCGGAACCGGTGACGTCCACGAAGTCGGACAGAAGGAAGGACGAGGCTTCACAGTAAACGTTCCCCTGCGTGCGCGCTCCGGAGAAGACATTTACGCGGCGGCGTTTGCCGGAGTGTTCGTTCCCGTTTTGCGCGAGTTTCGCCCGGAGCTGCTCATCATCTCGGCCGGCTACGACGCTCACACCGCCGACTTGATAGGAGGAATGCAGTTGGAAGCAACCTCCTTTGGGCGCTTCGCGGCGAGGCTCGCGGCCGTGGCCCGTGAGATCGAGGCGGTACCCTTGGCGCTCCTGCTAGAGGGAGGCTACAACCTAAGAGCTCTCACCGAGAGCGTCGCCGCCACCATACAAGGGGTCGAAGAAGAGCCGTCCTCAGAGTGGGAGTACCTGGGAGACGTGAGGTCTGTGGAAGCGTCCCGGAAGGTCCTGGCTCCTTTCTGGGAGAGCCTCCGCTGAGGCGACAGAGAACCGGCTGAGGTTGCGTAGCAGCGCAAGCAGCTCCAGCCCGGAGATGCGACCTTACCAGCCGAGGCGGATAGATACCTGCGCCTCAACCTGGGCGATGCGGAGGTAGGAGAAGCCCGCAGGCGGCTGCCCGAACTCGACTAGAGCTAGTAACGAGAGATATGGGTAAGGTGATACTGTTGAGGACTAAAGACCAGAAAGAATACCGGTCACAGCCATATTGTGTAGTGGAAGGGGTAAGCGCATGGTGGCTAAGAAACGAGCAGTATGCTGATAGGAGCAGAAATGGAGGCCTTACTCATAGCGGGTTGCAATGAAGTTGGACCAGGCCGCTTCACTATTTGAAATGCCGCGCTCGATAACCTCCCCTATCTTTCATACGGTAAATAGGGCATGGGCCAATCTCACTGCAACGTGCTGTCAGTGCTGTGTTGCGTGACGCTCTATCCTTGGGCGCCGGCATCGGGGCAACCGTCGGGGCGCTACTTGGTATTGGCCTAGGCGTTGTCCTGACGCAATCGCAAATAACCGCAGGTAGTGATGCTCTGAGGGGTGGGGGATAGCTGATTCTCCTACGGCTCCACCGTCTTCGACAGGGGCGAGACCCCCGTCGCGTGGGCGGACCTATCGAACTGGCGGGAGACCGCGAAAATTATCAAGGAGCACCTATCGGCTGAGTTACTTAAGTTCCCGAGCGGGGGTTCCAGAGCAGACGGGCTCCAGCCCTTTCGTTTACCATGCCCTCTCGGGTAAGAATCCACCGTTTGGTGGACGCCACAGCCTTTAATCCCGTAGAGCATCTGTAAGACCGGGCTTGCACCCATACACCCCACAGCAATGCCGAGCTCACTCTCCTTCTAAAAGCCCGGCTTGGTCCTTTTGATCGATTCACGCTCAAATTTCAAGGAGAACCGCATCCCAATCAAAGGTGTAAATATCGAACCATCGAACGCGAGCCGAAGTGAGAAAAGTAGAAGGCGGGCCCTCGGAGGGCCCGCCTTCTGGTTACCACGTTTAGCTAACCGCTTAGCGGTA
>JAFAPF010000334.1 GCA_019247245.1 Rubrobacter sp.
CGTCTTCAAGAGTCGCAGCCCAGACAGGAGATCGGCGCCCTCCTCTATCGAGCGCGAGGCACTCGATCCGCCCATATCGGTGCGGACCCAGCCGGGGCAGACAAAGTTGACGAGGACCCTGGGGGATCGAGGAAGTCGTAAAGCAAATCCGCCCCCTCGCCGCTGAGGTTCACAAGTTGTCCGAAGCCCTCTCTGAGGAGGAGCGAGCGGTGATTGGTCGCATCATGGAAGCCGCAACGGCCGCCTATACGCAGCAAGCACAAGAAAGAAGGTCGAAAGACTCACGGTAAGGCTTCTCCGGAACTATCCCTAAGGTTTCCGCTATGAGTAATAGCTACTCCCTTCTTAGTTTGCCTTTTACTAATGGCGCAGGGTCTGAGTATTACTCGAGAACGCGAACACCAGATAAGGGCCGCTCGGGGGTTCTATATCCGGTTGCCGCCTCAAACTAGATAATAGAACCCAGGAATGGTTACTCGAAGTATCTACCTGCTATCATTGCGGCAGGCAAGGCCGTGAGGATTCCGGCTCTAATCTAGATAAGAATCTAGCGTGGGTTTGGCCCCTACCCCCTTGGTTTTCTCTACCGTCCAACCCAAGAGTATTCTCCTAGAATAGCCCGACGAGCCTGAGTAGGATGATTAAAAGGATGAGGCCCACTATTAGACCAATAAAAGGCATAATTTTTTCACCTCCCAAAGAAGCCGTCTCAATTTTCTCCATAGGTATTCTTTATCGGTATACGCTCCGAGTCAAAGGGCCCACAATCTACCCGTAACCGGCGATAGGTAAAGTCTCTGTCTGCTCTATTCGTTCGACACTGTCACACTACTAAAGCCCCTCCGTTTTGCAGGTAAATCCTATTAGGCAGCAGAGGCAGAGGTGAATCTAGCCCTCTTTGATGTGAGCGCGTTAGAAGAAATGCTTCTCTAGTTCTGTCTCCGTAACAGTAAATCTGGCCTCTTCCTCTATAATAAAAGAATGGGCGAAGAACACAGGAGACGACCTGACGGGGGTGGTGGAGCATCTGGATTGATCGTTGGTCTTCTAGTCCCAATCATAATCCGGCTGGTTTTACTCCTACTGCAGCTAGATTTCTTCTCTAAATTCTTCGCTCCCTCCCAGCCACAAGCTCCGCAGAACCAACCTAAGCAGGAAGCCCCACAGAACCAACGCAGTAGTCAACAGCAGGCTCCGCAGAATCAACAACCCCAGCAGCAAACGTCACAAGATCAACAACCCAAGCAGGACCAACAATCATCTAAGCAGCAGTAAGCACCACCCCAGATCGGTCCTGCGACTCCGGTACGCTATGTAGTTATACCCTCCACAGGATTCATCTTCTGTTGTTAGCTTTCGCTCTGGGTTAGTATAGGGTACGTGATGTCCAAGCCACGCAGAGAACAAGAGACCAGGGAGAAACAGTTGACGCGCTTCGAAACTCGGGCCGTCCACGCCGGCGAGCGACGTACTTATCTGGCGACCGACGGCAAATCAGACGGAGGTCTCTATCCGATCTCGACACCCATCTACCTCTCCACGACCTTCGCCCACGAAGACATCGAGCAGACGGACAAGGTCCTGGGCGGCGAGGAGACAGGCTACAGCTACACCCGCTACGGTAACCCGACGGTCGCGGCCTTCGAGGAGGCAGTTGCGGCGCTGGAGGGCCGGGGACACGCGTTCGCCTTCGCGTCGGGTATGGCGGCTATGCACGCCGCGCTTCTGGCAGCGGAGCTAACCAACGGGGCAATGGTGCTAGCCGCTGAGCAGCTCTTCGGTTCGACATCCTCGCTGTTGGTTCAAGTCTTTGGCGCAAGCGGAGTCGAGGTGCGCTTCGTCGATGCTTGCGACCTCGCGGCTGTCGAGAAGAATATCGAAGAACTAACACCCAGGGTTGTCGTGCTCGAGACGATCTCTAACCCTCTATTGCGTGTCGCCGACGTGCCGCGCATAGCTGAGCTTGTGCGGACCGCAGGCTCGACCTTGGTCGTAGACGCCACCTTCTGCACCCCTTACCTCCAGCGCCCTCTGGAGCTCGGAGCGGACATGGTCGTTCACAGCGCCACCAAATACCTCTCCGGCCACGGCGACCTGACGGGCGGCGTCGTGGTTACCGACATACCTTACGATGGGGCTCTGGATCAGATTCGCAAGCTGGTCGGTGGCCTTATGGCGCCGTTCGAGGCGTGGCTCGCCCTGCGAGGCGTGAAGACCCTGCCGTTACGCATGTACCGCCAGTGCGAGAACGCCAGAGAGATCACCACCCGCCTCGCTGCCCATCCGAAGGTGGCGAAGGTATACTATCCCGGCTCAAAGGACCACCCTGATAACGAAGTCGCCCGCCGCACGCTGGCTGACGCCGGCGGGCTCGTCTCCTTCGAGCTAGACACGCGCACGCCCGATGGAGGCCGCGAAGAGGCGTTCCGGTTCCTGAACGCGCTCAAGGTGTGCGTTAAGGTCCCAAGCCTCGGTGACATCTATACTCTGGCGATACACCCGGCCACAACCTCGCACCGGGAACTCTCTCCTTCTCGTCGGGCACGCCTCGGGGTTAAGGAGAACCTGATACGAATCTCCTTAGGCATCGAGCACCCCGACGATATAATCGAAGATATAGAGCAAGCGCTAGAAAAGGTATAGGACGCACAGACGAGCTATTTCCGCCCTCGAGCGCCGCGGCTCTGTGAATAGTTCATAAGCTATGAGCCACGTTGTCCTTTTGGGTGATTCGATCTTCGACAACGCTCCTTACATAGGGGACACTCCCGACCTCGTCCGGCAACTACGACAACACCTGCCACACGGCTCAAAAGCGACGCTCAACGCCATCGACGTCAGCACAACGGAGGACGTACACAAACAGTTGCGGCGGTTGCCAAAAGACGCTTCGCATCTTATCGTCAGCGCCGGTGGCAACGACGCACTAGGTAGCAGCAACATCCTCAATGCGCCGGCTCGGTCGACCGCTGAAGCGCTCCTCGAGCTCGCCGGTATTGCCAACCAGTTCGAGCACAAGTATCAGCGTATGCTGACAGAGGTGCTCGCATACGAATTACCGACGGCTATCTGTACCGTTTACTACCCGCGCTTCGCCGACTGGGCCTTGCAAACAGTGGCGGTCACGGGCCTAACGGTGTTCAACGATTGCATCATCAGAGCAGCATTCGCCCACGGGATCCCCTTGCTTGACCTGCGGTTCATCTGCACGGATGAAGGAGACTACGCTAACTCTATCGAACCCTCGTCGCAGGGCGGAGAAGATCGCCTCTGCGATCTTGAGGGTGCTGGAATGTAGATTCATCAGTGGTAGAACAGAGGTGTTTGCCTGACAATCACCCGACCCCGAGCTGTCTCTTGAGCTCCTCCGCATCGGTGGTCGGGCTTTTGCATGCATACTGCACACAAACGTAAGCGGTAGCTCTACCGTCACGCATCGGTCGGTTGGCGAGGAGCGGCACGAGCCGCGCAGCCTCCTCATCGTTTTCAGAGCAACCAGCGAGGATCTTATTGGGAAGATAGGTGGTATAAACAGCCTCTAATAAGGCTCTGGTGTCGGACTCTCCCAGGTCCCCTATAACGGCGACCTCGTAAGGCGTAGATAGGTAGAAATCTAGCGCCGAGAGGAGTCGCCCGAAGCCGCCAGAGAGCCGAGCCATCGCACCGCTCAAATCTTCAAGGACGGCCTCGGCGCGCCGGCGGTAGCCCTCGTGGTCGAGGAGTACGGAGAGCTTGAGGAGCACGTCAACAGCGACCGAGTTGCCCGACGGCGCAGCGCTATCGTAGACGTCGCGGGGGCGGGTGACAAGCTCCTCGTGGTCTATGGCTGTGTCGTAGAAAACGCTCTTGTTTTCATCCCAGAAGAGCTCGAGGATAGCATCGGCTAAAGCGCCAGCTTCAGCCAGCCAGCGCACCTCGAAGGTCGCCTCGTAGAGCGCCACGAGCCCGTCGGCCACGCAAGCGTAGTCCTCCAGGTAACCGTTGAACCTGGCCCGACCATCCTTATATGACCGGCGGAGGCGAGTGTCCACCTTCAGCTTATCGAGTAGAAACGAGGCGGTTTTTTCGGCTATCCGACGGTAGTCCTCGCGGTTGAGGACGCAAGCGGCAAAGGCGAAGGCGCGGAGCATGAGGCCATTCCAGGCGGCGAGCACTTTCTCGTCGCGCCCGGGGCGCGCCCGCTTCTTGCGCTCAGCGAAGAGTTTCCGGCGGATGGTGAAGATTCGGGCCATGAGCTCCTCCGTCGACATGTCGAACTCGGTGGCGACGGCCTCCGGAGGGCGCGGTACGTGGAGGATGTTCTTGCCCTCGAAATTGCCACGCTCGGTCACGTCCCAGAAGCGCATCGCCAGCCTCGCCTCCTCGGGGTCTAGAGCACCTTCGATCTCCCCGGGCGTCCACACGTAGAATTTGCCTTCCACTCCCTCGGAGTCGGCATCTTCGGCGGAGTAGAAACCTCCCTCGGGAGCCGTCATATCGCGTGCGGCGTAATCCAGCGTCTCCTCGGCGATGCGCCGGTAGAAGGCGTCACCGGTCGCCTGGTACTCTTCCAGGTACAGCCGGGCGAGTAACGCATTATCGTAGAGCATCTTCTCGAAGTGGGGAACGAGCCAGTACTCATCCACCGAGTAGCGATGAAAGCCGCCCCCGAGCTGATCGTAGATGCCGCCGTTGGCCATCTCTCTCAAGGTAAGCTCAAGACCTGTTAGAGCAGCCCGGTCGTTGGTCCTCTTATAGTATCTGAGAAGAACCTCCAGGTTCATAGCCTGGGGGAACTTAGGCGCGCCACCGAACCCACCGAAACGATGGTCTATCTGCCCCACGAGCGAGCTCGCACCCCTGATAAAGAGTTCCCCAGAGATGCCTACCTGCGGGACAGAAGCGCTTGTTGCGGCCTGTAGGTACTCGCGGACACCCTCAGCACTGTTCAAGACCTCGTCGCGACGGTTCCCGTAGGCCTCGGCGAGGCTCAGGAGGACCTGCTTGAACGAGGGCATGCCACGGCTTGGTACCGGCGGGAAGTAGGTACCGGCATAGAATGGAGCACCATCGGGGGTCATGAACACCGTCATCGGCCAGCCGCCGTGGTGCGTCATCGCCTGGACGGCTGACATATAGATCGAATCCACATCCGGGCGCTCCTCGCGATCCACCTTGATGCTAACGAAGTTCTCGTTCATGATCTCTGCGGTCGCCTCGTCCTCGAAGGACTCACGCTCCATGACGTGGCACCAGTGGCAGGCCGAGTAGCCAACGCTCAACAGGACGGGCTTATCCTCGGCCCTCGCCCTCTCGAAGGCCTCCTCGCTCCACGGGTACCAATCCACAGGATTATCCTTGTGCTGCAACAGGTACGGGCTCGTCTCTTGCGCTAGCCGGTTTGCCATTCTTCCTCTCCCTATCATCGCCTCTCGGGACGACGCTGTCATGACACTTTTGCGCAGGCTGTTGTACGTCCGCGACCTCTACACAACGTACCACACGGCGCCCTTGTTTAAGCAAACCCAGCCCACCAGGGTCCTGCAGACATCGATTATCGTTATCCGTCCCGGCAAAGAAGAGGGCGAAGCCTAGCGGCCTCTTCAGTCGTCCGTCTGACCCTCGAAGAGTGCAAACACCGCCTCTTGGGGATCGTGCTCGACCGAGATCCTACCGGCCGGGACGTCGAACGGACCGGTTAGCGCCTCGTCGCCCAATTCCTGTACCCTCGCGACAGCCTCCTCGTAATGAGGGAACCGTGAAGTAGACGAGTCAGTGTGGCATCGCACCGCGATGCTGCTTCGTCAGGAACGTGGTGCCGCCGTTGCTCGAACCGGCGTTCTTGGTCTCCGTGTAGGTCGGCTTTCCGCCCTGCTCTATAGGCTCCATCTCCCACACGAACAGCTCACGGTAGAAAGCCTTGGCACCCATCGGATCCGTCGTCGCCAGCTACACCCAGCAAAAGGTTCCCGCCTCGTGACACCCCCTCTCGCCACCCCTTTCTCCTTCCGATCAGCCTAAAGACTGTGCTATAAGCCTACGGAGACGCTGTAAGCTCCCAAGTAGCAAAAGGTTAGTAGCACTTGGGAAGCAACGGTGCAGATGAAATCGAGGTCTTGCAAGAGAACGGTGGTGTGTGGTTCTATGAGGAGGCGTATATAGTATCCCGCAAACGCGACTGAAGGTAAGCATACCGGTTTCGGATGCACGTACTATGGTCGCCGCCATGCTTCGGCCAGTAGAGTCGACACCCGGCGTGTCACTGTCCAATTCGGGGGGTTGAGAGAAGTTCATGCAAACCCAGCACAAATACTCCAAGGTCTTCAGCGTCGAGCTGTTCCCACCCAAGACGGCCGCGGGAAAGGAAAACCTCGCTGTAGCTCTCCAGCCACTCGCGGCGCTGAGACCGGCGTTCTTCTCTGTGACCTTCGGCGCCGGCGGCACGACCCGCTCGGGGACCATCGAGACCGTGACCAGGACGATGACCGAAACCGGCATCGAGGTGGCACCCCATCTTTCCTGCATCGAGGGAACGCGCGAGAGCATCGGCGAGTTTCTCGACCGGTATAAGGACGCGGGCGTGCGCCGAATCGTCGCGCTGCGCGGTGACCTGCCAAGCGATATGAAGAGCCCGGGCGTCTTCAGCTTTGCCACCGAGTTGATCAGATTTATTCGCGAGAGGACCGGAGATTACTTCCATATCGAGGTGGGTTGCTACCCGGAGTTCCACCCCGAGGCTGAATCGGCCTCTGCGGATCTAGCGCACTTTCGCGACAAGATAGAGGCGGGCGCCGATTCAGCTATGACTCAGTTTTTCTACAACACAGATGCCTATTTCTATTTCGTGGACCAGGTGGAGCGCATGGGCGTGGATGTCCCCATCGTTCCCGGCATCATGCCGATCGGGAACTACCCCCAGATCGCCCGCTTCGCAGCCGGATGCGGCGCTGAGATCCCGCTGTGGCTGCAAAAGCGGATGGAGGCCTACGGTGACGCCGAATCGCAACGACAGCTCGGCGTCGAGTTCGTCACCGACATGTGCCAACGGTTGCTGGACGCCGGCGCCCCGGGACTCCATTTCTACGCCTTGAACCGTGCCGTGCCGACGTCGACGATCTGGAGCAATCTCGGCTTGCCAGCCGCTGCTTGATCGGGCAAGGATATTCTTGCCCCAAATGTGCCTGTCGGGAAGGCACCGTGCCCCCTTCTGAGGGCTTCGGTTCTTCTCCGTTTAGCTTTCTGGCAATAGCCAGCATGCTTCTGGTCAGCTTACCTCTGACCCGCTCGGAGGCGTTTTCCCTAGGGAGGTGATCGATAGCGTAATCCGAGATTTCACGTTTGAGCACTGCATACTAGAAGGGCCCGGTGTTATCTTCTTGGGGCCTCTTCCAAAGGCCTAACCAATACGGGTTTCTCGGCACAGTTAACACTTGGCCCATGCACTGCCGCGTGGAAGGCTCAGCCGATACGGTTCTGTACGTGATTACACTGGCTGGCAATGGACCTGGTGGTCTATTCGTTTAGTGAACTATACGGTGCGGAATATCGCGTCTGGAGGTTTAAGCTTTGCGCGAACTCCAGTCGAGCTAGAACGGCTGAGATAGCAATTTATTTTTAGCGAAGAGTCTTCTGGTAGATAGTCGCCATAAACCTCCCATACATCCCAACCTCGACCCTCAAGAACACAAAAAGGGCGGAAGGGAAAGGGAACAACCCCCCGCCGCCCTACGACCATAAGCGGCGGGGATAGTGGAGACCCACTGCTCATAAGCCGCGAGGATTGTGTGCCCGAGTAGGAGTGAGCATAAGCGAAGAAAGACAGCGGAAATAGGCTAGCAAGAGGTAGAGGCAACGGCAGCCTCTACGGCGCACGTTCTAGTGACTACACGAGGCAACCCCATACGTTATCATAACTACAAATACGCTCCGGTGGGGAGCGGGAAGAAAAGGAGGCTGAGCGTATGAGATGTATCAAGTCAATCCTTGCGGTGGTTGCTGCCGTAGCACTGTTGATGGTGAGCGCTATCCCTGCCATGGCTCAAGTGGAAGGCTACTGTGACGAAAACGGCGTCTGCACGTACTGGAACCCTGACACCGGCACCTACTCCCCCGAGTCCTGGCATGATTGTGGATGGGTCTGGGACCCTTGGGGCCAACAGTGGGGTTGGGCGTGTTGGTAAGATCAAGCTAAGGGGAAGAAAAAAGGTGGTGCCCCTTCAGTACCGTTCCACCCGGGGTCCTTTTCGAAGCCTATCGAGCGTGTGAACTAACTCTCACCGCGAGACCCGACCCTTGACCGGTTGGATAGGCTTGAGGTTGGCTTCTATCTGCTCGCGGTGAGGCTCGAGGAACGGAGGAAGCGAGAGCTTCTCGCCGAGATGTTCCGAGTCCTCATCGGTGGTGAAGCCGGGGCCGTCGGTTGCGATCTCGAAGAGTACCCCGCCAGGCTCCCTGAAGTAGACCGAACGGAAGTAGTAGCGGTCTATGACCGGCGTTACATTAAGCCCTGCCTCCACCAACCGCTCGCGCCAGGCTACGTGCTCTTCCTCATCGGGGGTTCGGAACGCGACGTGGTGTACCCCTCCGGCGCCGGTCACGCGGTGGCGCAAAAGGTCCGGCTGCTCCACGAGTCGCACTTCGGCGCCTGGCCCGCCAGGCCCGACCTCAAAGATGGCACCTCGGTGTCCGCCTTCGGAATACTCTCCCGTCTTCCTGAAGCCCATCACCTCCGCGAGCACATCGGCGGTAGGCCCCAGGCTCCTCAGTGCGAGGGTGACGCCTTCGAGACCCCGGATGGCCAGGCCAACGTCCACGGGACTCTTCTCCCAGGGGACGCCCGGCGACACGCCCTGTCCTTCATCATTTGCTGTGTCATCCACAAGCTCAAGTCTTTGACCTTCGGAGTCTGTGAAAGGCAGCACAGCCTTACCTTCCCTCTCCTGAATCTCTCCGTGAGCCACACCCCACTCGTCGAGGCGCTTCTCCCACCACTCGACCGCCTCCCGTCCTGGTACCCGGAACGCTGTCACAGAGACCATGCCCGCCGCAGGCGCATGTGGTCCAGCGGAGTCCCAGTCGAAGAAGGTCATCTCGGTGCCGGGGTGTCCAACCTCGTCTCCGTAGAAGAGGTGGTAGGCTGAGACGTCGTCTTGATTCACCGTCTTCTTCACCAGCCTCAGGCCGAGCATATCCTTATAAAAGGCGACGTTCCCCGAGGCGTCTGCGGTCACCGCGGTGACGTGGTGCAAGCCTCCCAGTTCCATTCAACTCTCCTTTGTTCGACTACCAAAGTCCTTGCCAGAGAATGACCGCGCATTATCGATCAATCATATCTGATTCTTCCGGAGAGCTACTCTCTAGCTTCGCCGACCTCTTCTTCGGTGAGGCCGTGGCAGACGTCTCTCCAGCGCAGCTCTACCTCCGCTCCGGCTTCCCGCAGGATATCCTGCCAGACGCTTAGCTTTGTCTGGGGCGACAATACCGGTCCCGATGGCCTGCCACCATGTACACGGATGTTCCGGTGAGGTTGGGTATCACCTCTAGCTGGAAAGAGACCATTGCCCGGAAGAGCACCGCTGCACGCAAGAGCCCGGGACGCAGAAGCACCAGGATGGCCGCCACGTTGGCTCTGTCCGAGTATCCAACCATCACCGGCTTCGCCGGATCCAACGCGTGCTCCTTTACCGCCGCTTCTATAAATGCCCCGAGCTCGTGGGGGCGATTTACAAGGTGCTCATGGATGAGAACGCCCGCAGCGGGTCGCCC
>JAFAPF010000337.1 GCA_019247245.1 Rubrobacter sp.
TGCCGAGGCAGTCCGCCACATCTTGAAGAGATCCAACAACGTCACCGATAACGCTGCAGATAACGCCGCGAGTATCAGCTCATGAGCAGCGCGGTAGATGGGAACCTCGCTGCGCTCGTGCGTGGCTTTCGTGGACGCCGCTGCCTCGTCGTCGGTGATGTGATGCTTGACATCTTCGAGAGAGGTCGGGCCGTACGCCTCGCCCCCGACGCTCCCGCCCCGATCGTCACGGACGTTCGCGTAACCTCCTCCCCAGGTGGTGCCGCTAACGTTGCTACGAACCTCGCCGCTTTAGGCGCCGAGGTGACCCTTCTGAGCGTGGTCGGTGACGATCCGCCCAGGGCCGAGCTCTTCGAGGGGCTCGCCGGGACCGGTATCCGGACCGAAGACATCGTCAGGTGCCCCGACCGCGCAACGGTCGTCAAAAGACGCCTTATCGCCGAGGATGCCATCCTAGCTCGCATGGACTCCGGCGATACTACCCCGCTCGAAAGAGAGGCGCGGAAGGACTTCGCAAGGAACGCAGCAAACCTCGCGGAGGACGCCTCGGTTGTCGTGGTTTCCGATTACTGTGGTGGTACCGTAACCCAGGAGGTAGCAGACGCCTTAGATGATGTAGAGCATCGGTGTGTGGTTCTAGACTCCAAAAACCCCCTACGGCTCCGGTGGCGCAACCTCACCGCCGCCACCCCAAACCATCTGGAGGCCCAGCGTGCCCTGGGCCTCCACGTCGAGGCAGATCCGGACCGGGTCGATGCCGGAGCGATCGGTGAGGTCCTGAGACGCAAGATCGGTGCGCAGACCTTGGCCTTGACCCTCGCCGAGAAAGGCGTGACGGTCGTAGACAGCACGGGCGTGACAAACTTCGAGGGTCGCCGGGTGGCAAACCCAGACGTCAACGGGGCAGGTGACACGTTTCTGGCGGCCTTCGCGCTGGCTCTCTGCAGAGGGACACCGCCACGCGCGGCTGCTCGACTCGGAGTCGAGGCAGCGACGCTCGCCGTAGCCCGGCCCGGAACCGCGCCTGTCGGGTTCCGGGAGTTGTTACAACGGCTGCCGGAAGCTGTCGATGGAAGGACGGAAAGGAACCTAAATGAGGATCTCGAGCGGGTGCGACGCTCGGGGGGGAAGGTAATATTCACTAACGGATGCTTCGACCTACTGCACCGAGGGCACCTCTTTCTGCTACAAGAAGCCAGGAAGCTTGGGGATGTGCTCGTGGTCGGGGTGAACTCCGACGCCTCCGCACGCCGGGTGAAGGGTCCGGGTCGTCCGCTGATGCCTGAGGAGGACCGGGTCGAGCTTCTGGAAGCTCTGTCATGTGTGGACCACGTCCTCGTCTTCGACGAGGACACGCCAGAGGACCTGATACGCCGCGTCAAACCGGACCTGCATGTCAAGGGTGGGGACCACGCGGGCGACCGGCTTGTCGAAGAGTCCGTGGTTGAGGAGTTGGGCGGCGAGGTCGTCGTCCTGCCGCTCCTCCCCGGCAGTTCGGCCTCCGCCACGATAAAGCGTATAAGAGGTGCTGAGGCGCTCACCGATAAGGTCGCGAACCCGGCTACTAGGGTCCGGATTTGAACAAGAGCGGTCGCGCCGTGTTCGGAGACGTGGAACCCGACACCCTGCGGCGCGTACTGCTCGTGCGGCTGGACAACCTCGGCGACGTATTGCTCATGAGCCCTGCTTTCCGTGCCGTCCGACAGACCCTCCCGGAGGCGTACCTGGCTCTCCTGGCCGGTCCGGCGGGCTGCGAGATAGGGAGGCTCAACCCGGATATAGACGAAACCATCCTCTACCATGCCCCTTCTGAAGACGTTTATTTCCGGCTACCGCAGGATGCGGAGCGGGAGATGGATACTATCGAAGCGCTCAGAGAGCGCAACTTCGATGCGGCGATAATCTTCACCTCATACAGGCAGTCCGCGCTACCGGCGGCCTACCTCTGCTATCTGGCCGGTATCCCCCGACGCGCCGCCGGGTCCTTCGAGGGATCGGGCTCGCTACTCACTCACCGCCACCGCTATAAGGAGATCGTGCCTCCCCAGCACGAAACTTTACGCGGCCTGGAGCTGACAAGGTTCCTGGGCTTCCCGCCGGTAAAGCCGGAGATGGTGCTCGTCCCGCGCGAGGCGGATGAGGAAGGAGCGGCGAGTATTCTGGAGCGATGCGGTGTCGAGCACTTCGTTCTCGTGCATCCGGGGACGAGTGCCTCCTCACGTGCCTACCCCCAGGAACGCTACGTAACCGTCGTTGAGAAGCTCCACGCGGGGGGCGGGCTGCCGGTGATCGTTACCGGAGGACCTGGTGAAGAGGGCCTGACACGCCGGGTCGCCGGCACCGCCGGGATAGCCCTGGGAGGCGAGACGAGTTTCGGAGAGTTCGCTGCGCTCATCGGACGGGCCGCGGTCGTGGTGACGAACAACACGGGGACGACCCACGTGGCTTCGGCCATGAAACGGCCGGTCGTTACCGTCTTCGCCGGGACGAACCCACCGGAGCAGTGGGGGCCGTGGCGCACCCCTCATCGCCTACTCCTCCACCCGGTTCCCTGCGCCCCGTGTTACAAACGCGTTTGTCCCATCGGCCATGAATGCCTCACAGGCATCGCCCCCGATACGGTCGTTGAGGCGGCCCTGGACCTGCTGCGCGCTTCGTTGTTACGGGAAGAGGTAGTATGGTGAGAAAATTAGGGGTGTTCCGTGGCCTTTACCTAGGCGACCTCGTCGCTGCCACCGGCGCTTTAAGGGCACTCCGGCGCGGTTATCCTGAAGCGGAAATCTCCCTGATATCCTTACCCTGGGCGGTCGCTTTATCACCACACCTACCACACGTGAACCGCATCCTCCCTTACCCAGGCACCCCGGGCCTCGACGGTGGAGGAGACGAGGCGAGCCTCGAAAAGTTCGTTGCCCGGATGCGTGACGAACGGTTTGGCCTCGCCATGAACATGCATGGTCGGGGGCCAACCTCGACTCGGCTCGTCATCCGCTTCGGAGCCCGTCGAACCGCCAGCTTCGTAGGAGACGAGGGTGATATCCGCGCCCTCGACGTAGGGGTTCCCTGGGACGCCGAGGCTCACGAGTCGCGTAAACTCCTCCTGCTAGCTGAGAAGGCCGTGGGATCACCCACTGGCGCATTAGGTAGCCCCGAGCCGGAACTGCACGTCCGAGAAGAGGATAACTGGCGCGCCCGAGCGTTGGTTCCACCGGCGAAAAAGCACCTGGCTATCGTCCATCCTGGAGCCTCCGTTGCCGAGAAGCGCTGGCCGGCACAGGCTTTCGGGCGGGTAGCGGAGGCTCTGGTCTGCCAGGGCTACGCCGTCGCGGTGACGGGGAGCATGGGAGAGAGGAAGCTAACACGATGCATATCTGGGCTCGCTCCCGGGACCATGGACCTCGGCGGCCAGACAGACCTCTCGACGCTCATAGCGCTCGTGGCGCGAGCGAGCGTTCTGATCTCGAACGACACCGGGCCCGCCCACTTAGCCTACGCCCTCCAGACGCCTAGTGTAACCATCTTCGGCCCGTCGACGGATGTGGAGCGCTGGGGACCACTGAACCGGAGGCGACACGCCGTTCTCTTTGGCAACCCCATATCTAACGTTTCCACAGACAACGCCCTGCGGAGTATACAAGCCCTCGCTATGAGCCAGGAGCGGTTAGGGGCGTGAGGAAGTTGAACGTACTCGTCTGGCAAATCCATGGCTCCTATCTGAACACCCTTGTACAGGCACCACACCGCTTCTACCTGCCGACCAAACCCGAGAAGCCTGAAGGCTACGGTGGTCGCGGGCCGACCTATACCTGGTCGCCTGATACTGTGGAAGTCCCTGCCGAACAGGTGTGCGATCTCGACTTGGATCTGATCGTCTACCAGACGCCAAAGAACTTCTTCGAGGATGCCCAGGAGATACTCACGTCCGAACAAAGGACGCTACCGGCGATATACCTGGAGCACAATACCCCCCAAGGCCGCATAAACGAGATGGTCCACCCCGTCGACGACCCCGGCATACTACTCGTGCACGTCTCTCACTTCAACGACCTTTTCTGGGACTGCCGCCAGACCCCAACCCGCGTGATCGACCACGCCGTCGTGCCCAAGGGCGGAGGATATGCCGGCAAGCTCGACCGCGGTGTCTCGCTCGTGAACGACATGCCGCGCCGTAAGCGGGTGGTCGGCGCTGACGTCTTTGCGCGAGCACGGCGCGAGGTGCCCCTGGACCTCTTCGGCTTCAACAGCAAGGAGATCGGGGGGTTCGGGGATCTGCCGCAAGCCGACGTACATGAGAAGATGAAGGCGTACCGGTTCTACTTCAACCCCATCCGGTACACCAGCCTGCCCCTTTCGATCCTCGAGGCGATGGAGCTCGGTCTTCCCGTGGTTGCTCTTGCTACCACCGAGCTTGTCACCGTTATAAAGGACGGCGAAAACGGCTTCATAGACACCAACGTCGGAAATCTCATCCGCCGGATGCGTGAACTTCTTGCCGATCCAGAGAAAGCGCACTGGATAGGGGAGGCAGGCCGACACACGGTCCGCGAACGGTTCGGCCTAGAGCGATTCGTGGCCGACTGGGATGCTGCGTTCGATGAAGCCCTGAAGCTCAGGGAGGTGCTGCCATGCGTCTCGCAATGATCAGCGAACACGCCAGTCCCTTGGCCGCTCTCGGCGGTGAGGACTCAGGTGGTCAAAACGTCTACGTCGCCGAGCTGGCTAGGCACCTCGGAACAATGGGCTACGGAGTCGACGTCTTCACCCGCCGTGATAGCCCGCTTCTCCCCGCGGTGGTTCCTTTCGATGGAGAGGTGCGGGTCGTGAACCTCACCGCCGGGCCCGCAAAGCACGTGCCAAAAGATGAGCTGTTTCCGTTCATGGCCGGGTTCAGGGACGCTTTCTACCGGTTCGCGAGAAGAGAGCCCGCGGCATATGACCTCGTACATGCCAATTTCTGGATGAGCGGATGGATAGCCTGCGAGGCGAAGAGGGATCTCGGGCTTCCGTTCGTCCAGACCTTCCACGCGCTGGGAGCGATCAAACGCCGCGAGCAAGGCGCTCGGGACACTTCCCCGTCCGAGCGGCGGTCGACGGAGTTCAGGATACTGGAAGAGGCTGACCGCGTCCTCACAACTTGCCCGGCCGAGGTCGAGGAACTCACCGGCATTTACGGTGCCCAACGCTCCCGGCTCGCGCTCGTGCCATGTGGTGTGGATACAAGAACGTTCCGTCCTGTCGACCGTCGAGAGGCCCGCCATGAGCTAGGCTTACCCGAAGGACCGATGGCTGCCTATGTCGGCCGACTCGTACCACGCAAGGGTGTTGACACCCTCATCGAGGCCTTCGCCCTTTTGTCGCGCCGCCTTGACGGGCGGCTTGTGATCGTAGGTGGAGAGCCCGGAGCCGAAGGCTCGGCCGAGGTCGCTCGTCTCTCGGCCCTCTCCAGAAAGCTCAAGATCAAAAAAAGAGTAATCTTCACCGGGAGCCGGCCACAGCAAGACCTCTACCGCTACTACGGCGCCGCTGATGCGGTGGTGACGGTACCGCACTATGAGCCGTTCGGGATGACACCCTTGGAGGCGATGGCTTGCGGAGTCCCGGTCGTGGGCTCGCGGGTTGGTGGCATAAAGACAAGCGTGCTCGAGGGCGAGACCGGCTACCTGGTCCCGCCCAAAGATCCAAAGGCGCTCGCCGACCGACTTCTTCGCCTGCTCACCGATGGTGCTCTACGCGACCGTATGGGTTTGGCCGGCCGGCGCAGGATGGAAGAGCACTATACTTGGAAGCGTATCGCTACGCTAGCTGCCACCACCTTCTCGGAGGTCGCGGCCGGTGTGTCACGCATCTCTAGATGATCTAAGAAAAGCATGCCTCAACCCTAGAAGGAGGAGCAGCACTTTTATGCCGGACAACACGACGATGTTCGATCTCTCGAGCCAGGTGGTTCTCGTCACCGGGGCAGGGAGTGGCCTTGGGGCCGCCACCAGCCGCCTCTTTGACGAACACGGCGCGAGGGTAGTACTCGCCGACATTAACAAGGAGGCGGCTGGCGAGGTTGCCATAGCTTTCGGGGGAAGACCCCTATATATGAACCTCGCGGACCCCGCTTCCATCAGAGGTGGCGTTGAGGATGTGCTAGGAACGGAAGGCCGCATAGACATCCTCGTAAACGCGGCGGGGTTGGACTTTATTCGGTCAGCGACAGAGCTGACCCTGGCGGAATGGGATAACGTGGTGAACGTAAACCTGAGAGCACCGTGGCTGCTCGCGAAAGCCGTCATGCCACCTATGATGGAGCGCAGAAGCGGTCAGATCCTGAACGTCGCCTCGACCGCCGCAAGAAAGGGTTGGGAGAACGCCGCCGCCTACGCCTCCTCCAAACACGGCCTTTTGGGCCTCACGCAGGTTCTGCACGCCGAAGGTCGCCGATACGGGGTCAGAGCCATGGCGCTCGTGCCCGGCGGGATGCGGACGAACTTCTTCAAAGCCCTCGACCCTCCGCCGCCACCCGAGAACCTACAACCACCCGAGACGGTGGCTAGAAGCATCTTGTTCATGGTCTCCCAGCCTTTGGACTCAGTGATCCACGAGCTCATAGTTACCCCTATGACGGAGACCTCTTATCCTTAGCCACCAGCTTTCAGCAAACCAGAAGGAGCAACAACGATGGAAGTGAGCGAGACGATCTCACACCTCATAGGTAATGCGGAGGTGCGATCGACAAGTGAGGAGGCAATAAAAGTTCTCGATCCGGCGACGAGTGAGCAGATCGGTCTTATCCCTGCCGGCACCCCCGCTGACGCTTCGGAAGCGGTGAAAGCCGCCCGCGAGGCGAAAACTGGCTGGTCACGCCTGCCCGCCGCTGAACGAGCGGAGTTCCTAAAGACCGCTGCGCGAAGGATGCGAGAGCATGCTCGCGACCTCGCCGGGCTCGTCACCCTCGAGAACGGCAAGCCCCTGGACGATGCTCTAGGCGAGGTCGAGGCCGGAATAGGCACTCTGGAGCAGTACGCTGAGCTAGGGCCTCTGCACCGGGGCAAGAACCTCCAGGGCAATTATATGGCTACGGACGTGATGGTCCACGAACCCTACGGTGTTACAGCGGTCGTGGTGCCATGGAACGACCCCATCGCTATCGCCTGCGGCTACCTCGGTGCCGCTCTGGTAACCAGCAACACCGTAGTCTACAAGCCCTCCGAGAAGACCCCGCTCTCGGCAGTGCGACTCGTCGAGATGTTCGAGCTGCCCGACGGCGTCCTGAACCTGCTCCTGGGCGACGCCCGCGCCGGATGGCCACTCGTCGCTCACGAGGACGTAGACCTAGTGCTCTTCACCGGCTCGGTTAAGACGGGACGCGAGATCCTGGAGGCCGCGGGACGTCAACTCAAAAAGGCCGTTGTCGAGCTTGGCGGTAAGGATCCCATGCTTGTGGATGCGGGCGTTGGCCCGGCGTGGGCAGCGGACGAGGCCGCGACCGGGTCGTTCGCTAATGCCGGTCAGATCTGCACTTCCACGGAACGCATTTACGTTCACGAATCTGTGGCCGACGAGTTCTTACGAGAGCTCGTGATCCGCGCCGAGACCCTCCAGGTGGGCGACGGCACACAGCCCGAAACCCAGGTGGGACCCCTCATCGATGAAGGCCAGCGCGAGCTCGTACACCGCCACGTCATGCAGGCGGTCGAGGCCGGGGCAGAGCTTTTGTGCGGCGGTGAGGTTCCCGATGGTC
>JAFAPF010000343.1 GCA_019247245.1 Rubrobacter sp.
CGTTTCGGGCCGGACCTTTTGTAGAGAACATAAGCAAGATAGACGCTGCGCCCAGAGAGATTAAAGAAAGGGAGAAAGATGCAGACGCGCCCCACAGCAAATACGACACGCCAGGTAGCGGATCTCCTGAGAAGCCTGAACCAAGCTGCCGTCACGACCCACGTCGGACCCGACGGTGACGCAATAGGCTCCGCGATCGCGCTCATGTACCTCCTGCGCTCTCTGGGTGTTAAAGCTCTCTTCTGTCACGCTGAAGCGATGCCTAGCTACCTTGGGTGGCTCGTGCCCTCCGAACCCCTTGAGGAGTGCCCGCCAGGCTACGATGTCCTCGTAGTCGACACCTCCCGCTCTGATCGGATCGGAGCGCCTCATGAGGAGGCGGTGCGCTTGAACCTCGATCACCATGAGGATAACCCCTTATATGGAGAGTACAACCTAGTCGATCCCGATGCTGCTGCCAGCGCCCACATTGTGGCAGGACTCTACACTGAGCTCGGCATAGCTCTTGACAAGAAGACGGCCGAAGCGATTTACACTGGTATCTGGGCCGATACTGGGGGCTTCCGTTTTAGGAACGTCTCGCCCGAGACCCATGAGCTGGTGGCTAACCTTTTGCGTGCAGGGGTGGTGCCCGCTGAAGTTTATGACCGGTTAAACCGCACCGGGACCATCGAGCAGCTAAATATCGTCGGAGTTTCTATGGCAAATGCTGAACACTATGGAGAGGCCTTGATCTCGGTTGTGGACGAGGACGACTACGAGCGTACCAGGGCCACCGAGCTCGACTCGAAAGACGCGATAGACCGCTTGAGGAGTGTCTCTGGCGTAGAGGTGGTGGGACATCTGAGACAGGTCGAAGAGGGCACGAAGGCGTCGTTGCGCTCCGAGAGGGTGAACGTGGGCGAGATCGCGCGGGCTTTGGGAGGTGGTGGGCATAAGTTAGCAGCTGGCTACACCACGCGCAAAGCCCCACAGGAGGCTAAGGAAGAGCTGCTCGCGGCTCTTAAAGACGTTGTGGACCTCGGAAGTGGTACCAACTGACGTTGCACAAAGCTTTTCTTATCTACCCTATGCTCGGTGGTGCGGACAGGCTATGCTCCAGACCACCGATGACGAGCGTAGAGATACCTATCGGCTCCGTAGAATCGGGACGCTCACATATAACTCTTAGAGCTACAACGCCGTTGGAGAATCTCTCGAAGATATCGCATGCACCGACTGTTCTCATGGTCTCGGGAGCGACGAGACGTTCTATGTGCAGCTCTGGGAGGACCTCGATGCCTTCTTTGGCGACCCTGCGAGTCGAGAAGCACTACCTTTGCAAAGGACGTGTCGGTTGTATCATCCTGGGTATCCGTCATCTGAACCGTGGTACTCAGAACGTTAGTGCTACGCTCTGGACTCTTCCAAAGAGAGGAGCGCCATCTTACCGTGCAAGGTAGCAGCTCGTGATCCTTCTCGTCGGTACCTGGTCCCTCACTACTTGTTTGGTAAACTAGTCGTGCCGCGCTAAGCGGGGAGCTGGCGATGCCCTGTACCTGCGATCGCCTAGCAGGGCCTAGATCCCCGCCTGAGGCAGCCCGGGTTCGGTTGAAACCGGTGCGGTCGGCGTCGATGGTCCGGTCTCGGGCAATGGGGGCCCGTGAACCGTGTCAGGACCGGGAGGTAGCAGCACTAAGCGGGTAACCCCATGTGCTATCGGGGTCGCCGGGCCGGAGCCGACGGTCGGGAGTTCGCCGGGTCCGGGGTCGTCGAAGGCGGGGTGCGCGGCTTTTTTATTGTTTTCGTAGGGGAAGCCTCCGCTATACTAACAGTGTGAGGTCTCTCCGAATCATCGCTGTTTAGATATGCGCCACGTCTCGCTATACCGCAAGTGGCGTCCCCGTACCTTCGATGCCGTCGTCGGGCAGGACCCGGTGGTGCGTACCCTCCGGCGCGCCATAGAGGCGGACCGCGTCTCGCACGCCTACCTCTTCTCAGGACCGCGCGGGACGGGAAAGACGAGTACGGCCAAAGTCCTGGCGATGAGCCTCAACTGCGAGAAGGGGCCGACCCCGCAGCCGGACGGGACGTGCGAGAGCTGTCGGGCGATCATCAACAACTCCTCGTTCGACGTACTGGAGATGGATGCGGCCTCGAACCGAGGGATAGATGAGATTCGGGATCTGAGGGACAAGGTGAACCTGGCACCCGCGCAGGGCCGGATGAAGGTTTACATTATCGATGAGGTTCACATGCTCACCCCCGAGGCTTCTAACGCGCTCCTCAAGATGCTCGAGGAGCCACCCGAGTATTTTATCTTCGTCTTAGCAACCACCGAGAAGCACAAGGTCCTGCCGACGATCATCAGTCGCTGCCAGAGCTTCGACTTCCGCAGGCCTGGGGTCGCGCAACTCTCAGAGAAGCTTTGTGAGATCGCCGAGGCTGAAGACATCGAAGCCGAGCCCGCAGCGCTCACCCTGATCGCCCGCGAGGGCAAAGGCTCGTTCCGGGATGCCGAAAGCCTGCTCGACCAACTCGCCTCGTTCACCGAAGGTCCTATAACCGCTGCGAGTGTCCGGGAGCTTCTAGGCAGCGTCAGCTCGGAGGTGCTATTTGAAACCGTCGACGCGCTGTATAAGCGGCGAGCAGCAGACGCTTTACGCGTGGTGGACCGTCTCCAAAACGAGGGTAAGGATCTCTCGCAATTTGTTAGCGAGCTAATCGAGCATCTTAGACGTCTCATGCTCCTACCGCACGCACCTGAGGCTGCGCTCACCGAGGTTGGGACCGAAGAGAGGCCGTCCTTGGAGGAGCAGGCTGGGCGAATACCAACCCCCGAAGTGATGCGTATTATCGAAGCTTTAGGCGACACCCTCTCGCGCACCAAGCGTGGTGGTGACCCGAAGTTGGAGCTCGAATTGACCTTTTTGAAGCTTGCTCGCGATTACGTGGAGCCCTCCGTTGACGTGCTACTCGGGCGTCTCGAAATACTAGAGAAGATCGTCGCGGATGGAGCTCCTGCGCCGCCAGCTCCGCCACAAGAACAGAAGGGGGAGTTCGAGCTCGCGGAACAAGAGAGTGGAGAGCTGGTTGGCGAGGTCGGCTCCAAGGAGGAAGCTGAAATACCAGGTGAGGTGAAGCCGCAAGCCGGATATTCCGCCGATGACCAGGAAGAGTCAGCAGAGCTCACTACGGTGGCTGTCCAATGGAGCTGGGTTATGCAGGAGCTGAAGGAGCGCAAGCAAGCCTCCGCGGAGGCGGTGTTCCGTATGGCCCGACCTGCATCCTTCCGCGACAACGTTCTGGAGCTCGAGTTCCCGGCGGAGCATGAGTATTTTCTGGATATTGCGGGGTATCCCAAGCACGTACGCGAGCTGCAGAAAGTGCTCGAAGAACGCCTCGGTATGCGTCCACACTTGGAGTTCCGCGTCGTCGACTCGCATGGTGCTGCCCCAGACACAGCCGCCAATGCGGGCGTTCTCCCTGCCCGTTCGCAAACACCGAAGGAAGCTCCCAAAATCGCCCCCGAAGGGGACGCGCTGTACCGCGAGGGTGCGGAAGGCGCGAACGCAGCGTCGGGGTCGAATAACAATAACCTCCCGGATGAGAAGCCTGCGGAGGAAGCCAGGGCCGATGACACGATTCAGGATTCACGAGAGGTGTTCGTGATGGCGCGGGAACGGTTCGGTATCGGGGATTCTAGCAGTAGTAAGCGTAGAGGAAGCTAGACGTAGAGGCTTATCGTAGTAACGTTCTGTCGTTTCTATGAGGACGCAAACTCCGCGCAAATCGCGCTTGCCGCCATCATCGAGAGCCTACCGGCTCGAAAGGCGTAACCATTCCACTGTTTCCCTCGTCTAACGCAATAGGTTCTAGTTTTGGAACGAAAGGAATACTCATCTGGGGTGGTTCTTGCGAGACAAAAAGAAGCAGCAAGGAGACGAATACAGCAGCCCTCCCGAGACAAAGTACCCTGACCAGGGTCGTGGGAGAATGTGTAGTACGAAGCTTCGTGAAAGCATTAGGAAGGAGAGAAAAGATGTACAGAGGTAGAGACATAGATCGTGGTATGCGGCTACCCGAGGAGCTTGTTGAGGGCACCACTCGAACGCCCGAGTCTGCTATAGGTACGCCTCGGGGATAGGGCTGACCAGGCAGCACAAGAAGCTGGCAGATCACACTGGGAACCGGGAGTACTCGCTGCCTTACTGACCTTCTTGCTGCTCGAACTTCTTGTGTTCGGCATCGGCCTGATCGCAGCGACCGTCCAGGCGACTCGGGCAATGAAGATGTGGTCATGGGGGATCATAGGGTTGATTGCCTTCTTTGTGGGAGGTTACGTTGCCAGCAAGACTCCAGGAGCTCGAGATACGCGTGCTAGCTTGCTCGATGGTCTCTTTGTATGGGCTTTGGTCGCCATCTGATGCTGTTGTTCTCCTCGCTGGGGGTTGGGCAGCTCTTCGGGGCCCTAGGCGATGTAATTGGGCAGTCGTGTGCCCTTGGGGATCCGACTACCACCATCGATCCGAACCGGATCACGGGCACCATTAGGAACTCGGCGCTAGGAGCGTTCCTGAGCCTGCTGGTGTGGGCGCTCGCGTCCGCACTCGGGGGTGGCTCGAAGGTACTGGCCGCTCAACGGGGGTAAGACGACTAGGATAACATCTCCTCAGAGAACAGATGTTTGTTACGCGTCGGCAACTCTACCGGGACGCATTTTGGGCTGGTACTGCCGGAAGAGGGAGGAGGGCTATCTTCTCTGAAGAAGGTGGCTTACCCAAATATCCGTGGGTTACGGCAATTAACCCTGCAAGGCCGATCCCGTACAAGAGGAGAACCACTAGCGAATCGACGCCCATACGCAAAAGTCGCGGATGGGACCGGAAGGAGATCGTAGAGGTAGACAGCCGTCAGTAGGGTCTCGAGGCCGGTCAAGTAGATATCCGTTTTCTGGGCCTGCGGCAGCGTGGCTTGCCCGGAAAGCACACTCGCCAGCAGGAACAGCACCGGTAGGAAGGCGTTGCCACCAAAGATGTCGCTTACGGCAAGCTTGTAGTCATCTAGTTTGACTGACGCGGACCCGGTTGAGATCTCCGGGAGCGTGGTAGCAGCCGCGAGGAACGTAGAGCCGAACAGCACACCACTCATTCTGATCTGCTCAGCGATGTTGTTACTGCTCGCCTCGAGCACAACGCCGACCACGAGGGTGACTATACCAGACACGGTAAACACCATGGCCGTTCGCGTGGTGCTCACTCCCCTCTCTTGAGCATTCTGCTTCTTCTTGGTCTTAGCGATACCATGGCATTCTTCCTGTCCACCTGGAGCATCGTCCTTCTGGTGCCAGGGCAGATCAGTGCGGGCTTTTCCTATAAGACAGATGCCAGTTACCTATAGCACGGTAATTAAGAGGTCGCCGGGCGCTACACCCCCAAGCTACACCCCCAAAGATCAGCAATAGCGGCAGCTGGGTGCCCATGAGCGTTGCCGCAAGAACAGCGATCACCAGCACGCCTTCCAAGACAAGCGCAAGGGAGGCTGCACGTAGGTCAGCGAATGCCTTCCCCGTATCCCGAACACATCGAGCCCCACCAGCACGACGGTCTGGATGGCGATCTCGCCCAAGATGTTGCCGGTGGCGATGCCGAGGTCTTGACGCAACGCAGCGCTCGCGGTGATGACGATCTCGGGAAGGTTCGTGGCGATTGCCAATAGGATCAGGCTCCCAGCGCTTCGCCCAGGCCGCGAGACGCTCGGAGAGCATGTCTGTGATGTCGGAGAGCTTTATGCTGCGCTCCACACGGCGACCGCGGCAGCTACGATGAGCACCAAGATCGGCAGAGACAACGAGCTGAGCAAGGCGGTTCCTTTCTTTGGTGTGTTGCTTTTACTCTTATACCCAGCTTCGTAAGTATTCTGTGGTTGAGTCCCCTTACTAGGAAGTCGCCCGCCGTAAGAACAGGTCGATGAGGCTTGTTAAAATGGTACCCCTAGGTCGATTAGCACCAGGTTCTGACGTCTTCCTTGGTGGGATTCTCTAAAATTTGACAAATCCACCCGCCGGCGAGAGCACCCGCGATCATTGCTGGGCTGCAAGCGTCACGAGAGAGGCCGCAAAAAGAGAGGTTTCCAGATAAGAAAGGCAATTAATCCGAACATACCTCCTGCTCTGGCCCACGCCCACTGCTCGGACAGACCGACCTTGAGCATAAGGATCAAAACGATCGCAGCAGGGAGCGTCAGCATCGGCAACCAGAAGGCTGGATCCTTGGAGACAGGAAAGAATTGGTCTAGATACAAAGCAGTTTTATGAGCATGATTCATGTTCAAAAGTGACCAGACGAGGATCGTCGCTAATAAGACCATTACCTGATGGCTTAGGCTGCGAACCAGGGCGTGTCCTAAGCCAGCCCAAGCCGCTCCTAGCGGTATGAAAAGTATGTTTGTCCGGTCTAATTCCACTCAACAAAGATGCGGGAGGCGTGTTGCACTGGGGGCTGAGCCACGAGCAATGGGATACTTGCGATGGCTTGCACCTTTTCTGGTAGACGGTCTTGCCAGAAGAGACCGAGAATGGAGCTGGCGAAAAAACCAAGTATAACAAATCCGAGGATAGCAGCGATATACCAACGCACGGATCTGTGCGGCCGAAGGAAGGCGAAGAGATAAACCTTAGCGCCGCGATAAACCATGCCCACCTAAGCATCGCGTGGGGCGTACTCCATACTGTCTTGACAAGGCCGAAGTTCGAGTGCCAGAAATTATCAAGAACAAGGCCGGCGAAGCCCCAACATTACTAAACCACTACCGGCGATGCCCAGAGAGCCTGGGACCCCGAAACGAAGCAGGGGAACTCGGAACTCGGGTCCGAACCGAGGGCGAAATCGAGGCGAGAAAACAAGACCCTCAAAGAGAAGTGTGGTGAGGGTGGTCATCGAGTAGACGAACAAGTGTAGAGTAAAACGTGTCGAGTGTGTGGGTGGCATGGTATACCCTATCCCAAGATAGGTCGATGCTGACGGTGGCAATCATCAGAAAGAACGTGAGCCACAATCGTCTATTAGTGCTGATCAGGTTCTCAGGAACGCCTTGAAACTGAGAAGGTTCAGGTGACTGAACCTTCACATTACAACCTCCACGTACGCAACAGTACGGTTTTGGC
Organism: Rubrobacter sp.; assembly: GCA_019247245.1. Lineage (GTDB taxonomy): Bacteria > Actinomycetota > Rubrobacteria > Rubrobacterales > Rubrobacteraceae > Rubrobacter_F. The sequence continues at coordinate 7,145 of JAFAPF010000343.1, forward strand.
GAGCATCATACTTGGGCGCAGGCTGACTTCGGCCAGTCTCAAAAGAACGCTTCGCTACAGCAAGAGACAACCGCCGTGGGCCGTAGACATTCACTGTTCGATCGGTAAGATTGGGGGCAACCATCCTATCGTTGGTTCCAATACCCAAGTAGTCATGTGAACGTACTTAGTAGAAGACGTTGTTCTTCAGCTTGTAGTACAGGCGGTAGTACACTGGCTCGAACTTGTACCACGCGGCGGCGCGCGCCCGTTTGACCGGCAGGTCGAAACAGCCTAGAGAGTCCGCGATCTCTCCGCCGAAGCCCTCCTTGAATTTGTAAACGTTCCATAAGGAGCTGCTCTCGTGCAGCTCCTCCGGCTTGGGCACGCCTACCATATCGTAGTGTGTCAGGCCGCGCTGTTTAGCCCACCGCATCACCTCCCACTGCAAAAGGTAGTTGGGCTTGAGGTTGCGCTTCTTATCGCTTGAGGCGCCGTACATGTACCAGTACTTCTTGCCAAAAGTGAAGATGTACATGCCGGCCAGCGGCATACCTTTGTGTTTGGCAATAAACAAATGTCCCTGACCTGCATCGTGCATCGCCCGCATCACACTGAAGAGATAATCGCGTGATCTTCGGAGAATATAGTCTTCTTTGCGCTCTGAGGTAGCCTTCATCCATTCATAGAAGGTCTCCCAGCCTTCCTCGAACTCCGGTTCGACCACCTCGACGCCCTTCCTGGCAGCCAAACGGACGTTGTAGCGCGTCTTGCCTTTCATCCTCGCGAGCTGATCTTCTTCCGGTAAGCTCAGATCCACAACCAGGGTGCACTTTAGGTTTAGATCGTAGCGGGCTTTGCGGAAACCGGTGTCCCCAAGGAGGGCCTTTGCGTCCTCATTCTGCTCGGGGACCTCGGGTTCGATCTTGACGGTATGCGCACCTTCGCGGCTGGCGATAGCGCGCACGTCCCCGAAAAAGGTCCGGATAGCTACCTCATCGTCCCAAGGCAGCCAGGGACCCTTGGTGCAGTACATAAGTACACCGGGGACCGGAGCGGTATTGTAGGTGAGAAACTGCCCGAGCCCCACCACCTTGCCATCCTTCTCAAGTATCAGGCGAATAGGCTTCCAGCCTAATCGCCGTTTGAACTCACCCCACTCATAGCTCTGCAGAACGTGACCTCCGCCTGGCGAGGCTCGTAACCAACCATCCCACTCAGCCCGGGTGACGCCCCGGACTTCCCTTATCGTGTAAGAGGTGGAGGCTTGTACGGGCCTGCGTATCTCTGCAGCAGGCGATTTCCTCGGGATATAAGAGGTGGTTCGCACAGGACTGCGTACCTCTGCAGCAGTCGAGTTATCGGTGTTGTTGGCTCCCACGATTCTCTTTACCTCTTACTACCTAGTCCAGAAGCTCGCTTCACCATCGCCCACGGTGTACGACCAGTTAACGATGTCGCTGGCCAGTTTGTGAAGATCGTGATCCGCGAACTTGACCAGCAGGCTATTACGCCGTCCCTTTCGATAAAAGAAGCCCAAGCGCCGCAAATCGCTTGACCGGGGCGAGGTGGGCGACTCGAGGAATCTGTACCTGACGATCTCTACCCCCTCTTGCCTAAAGAAACGAATCGACTCCCGGAGCAGCACCTGTGCTACGTCGCGGCGCTCTGGGAGCGTTGCGAGGTCGAGTATGTTACCGTCCTGGCCCGTCCGTGTCACCATGAGCACAGCATAGCCGAGGAGGGTCTCTCCTTCTTTCACGCCCAGGACGGTCACCGGGAACTGAGGAGAACCGGGGCCATAGCGCCAGCGCAAAAACGCCGAGTCCTTCTCCGGTGTGCAGGGCACTTTCGAGGCAACCTTCTCGAAGAGCTCGTCAAAGGACTCGTCGAACTCTTCGACCACCTCCGCCCTCAGATCGCGCCTGACACCGTTACCCAACGCTTCGTCGACCATCTGGAGCCCCCCGTTCAGCAGCTTCTTTGCTGGCGTG
>JAFAPF010000120.1 GCA_019247245.1 Rubrobacter sp.
TCCGGTCAAGATACCGGTGGTTCGTTCTCGATCGTCGAGCACCCTCTGCAGCCAGGCACCCTTGCAGCTCCTCCGCATACCCATCTGAATGAGGACGAGTACTCGTACGTGCTAGAGGGAGAAGTCGGGGTACAGATCGGCGAACGAGAGTTTACAGCCCTGCCGGGAGCCTACATCTTGAAGCCTCGAGGCGTACCGCACACCTTCTGGAATGCGGGAGTGGTACCTGCAAGGATCATAGAGATCATTTCTCCAGCAGGCTTTGAGAAGTACTTCGATGAGGTAGGCGAGGTTATTTCGGAAGCAGCTAGCGGCGAGCCAGACGTTGCCAAAATTATGGAGATCGCTGGTAGGTACGGCCTGACCCTGCAAATGGAGCGGACACCAGAGTTGGTTGAGAAGTATAATTTGAGGCTCGGGTAATGCTCGCTGGACGAAGGCGACTCTACGATATCCAGAGCGGCGAGATCGACGGGGTGGACGTCAGCGGAACCAAGGTAGCCCTGGTTGCGGACTGGCCTAGTGGATTCTTGGCAGGAAACGGTACCGGCAGACTATACTTCGACCCAAGCGGTTCGCAATCTATCCTCAGCGAGTTTCTTGGGGAGTACGTTAACTAAAGAGGCAGATTGCCACTCAGGCTAGTATCGAAGTAGAAAAGGGCCAGGTTCTTCGCACAAGGAGGATTGTGTGCACTACATACAGAAAAATCCTCTCAGGTTAAGCTGTTTTGTCGTTTCGGCCTGGCTCTCGCAGCTGGTAGCCATTCTTGGCAAAGGCTTCATCAAAGCCGAAGATATACTATGTCTGGACAGGGGCTTCGAAAAGGCCAAGATCAGACAGTCTAAAAACCATGGCAGACTCTGAGATCCTCTTACACAGAAGACCGATGTAAAGGAGAATTTTATGGGTGAAGCGAGTGTAGAGCACGTAACTTGTAAGGGGTGCAATGCTGAGCGACCAATGGACATAGTGAGCACGGTTTCCCGGTCACCGTGCCCCGAGTGCGGGGAAACAGCGATCTAGGTCGGCTTCACCGCCTGAGCCAAGGTTGTAATTAAGGCGTCTATAGAAGCCGCACTGGCACCGAAGGAGCAAGAACGAAACTGGAAGCGACGTGAGCCACACAGCGCTTCTGATAGAGCTTTACAAAAGCGGTCCCGCAAGGCAGGTTTCTTTGCCTCACGAGTGTGCGCTCTACAGCGAGTTGCGGGCGTGCTCCTCAAATAATAGGGCGCTACTCTAAGACGACCACGCAGGGATAAAAGCTGACGCCCAGCTCCCAGGGACCGCGTACTGTTCGTTTATAGTAGTACCAACTTGGTCGGATGTAAGTACCCTAGCTAACGAATTTTGGACGGTTACAGTCCTCTGGGGTAGAAAATACGTCAGCGCATAAGAGGAGTTCAACGCCCACATCCAACCAACTATGACTGTCTGTATCATGCTGAGGATCTCCTTTTGTTGTGTAGTACCTTCTTCAATCAAGAGCCCTGCTTATTTAGTGCGATGAGATGCTCGACCTCTCTTGCGAAGATTCTCGTCGCGGCGTCGAAGTCGTCGAGGTTCTCGTCCCAGAAACGGGCGAGCTTTTGCCCCTGTCGTGCAAGCGCTTGGGTGCGATCAGGATCGCTGATGAGGCTGCGAAGGCGGCCGGCCAGCGCCGGTCGATCCTTGGGGTCAGCGACGATCGCGGCATTTCGGTTGTCTACGAGGTTGCCCCCATAAATTGGCTTCTTGGCGATCTCTCCCGAACAAACAAGACAAGCGCCAGACGAAAGCACCTCGCGTGGAATTAACGGCCCGTGGAATAGGATCGGGAAATTCCGCTCAAGGAAGCAAATGGCATCGCAGCGGTGCAGGAAGCTGGGGATTCGCCACGGGGCTATGGGTGGCAGAATCCACGTTCGCTTCGCGAGGGCGCGGCAGCCTACTATGGTCTCGTAGTACTTTTGAAGCACCTCCCGCCGACCGCAGCTCAGGGTCAGGAAGGCAAACTGGGCTCCGGTAGCCGAGATCCTCTTTAGGGCGTCGACCAAATCGAATGCACCCTTCGTGACTCCGACCTTACCGTACGTGCCGACCGTGAAGACATCTCCTGAGAATGGTTTCGTATTGATCCGCTGAATCTCCCGTATCAGATCCTCTGGCAGTCCGGTGTTCGAGAACCACCGATCCGACATAAGCAGCAACTCGGTCACATCAAGGGGCTCCATCGACGAGAGGAAGACGTGCGGAAGGCGTGGGCGAGGAAGGCGAACTCTCGGTCTATCGATGAAGCCGAAGCGCTGTTGCAACTCTAGCTCATTCGTGACGACGAGGCCTGCAGCAGCCTTCAGGGCCCAACGATATGCCGCGGCCAGCTCTGGGTGGCGGGAGAGGCGACCGAGATCGCTCCCCGCGTGCCTGATGATGAACGGACGCCCGGTGGCCTTTCCCACTTGGGCAGCCACGAAGCCGTACGGTTCCAAGTACCAGCTCAAGACCACATCGCTGTCTTGCTCCTCGATGACGGACAACGACAGGCCGAAAAGTTTGGTGGCGTGAGGTTGTGCGAAGGGGATGAAGCTGAAAGGCTCAAGCGGCGTGGTCCAGTGCACGCGGAGCTCACCCACATCGGTGGGTCCCTTTAGCCAGTGGAGATCGTGGCCATAGTGCAGCTGGGTAAACGTCGGTTCGGCCTCGTTGACGTTCGTCACCACACGAACGGAATGCCCGTCGCCCGCTAGGGCACGAGCCAGCCAGAAGGTGTGTGTGCTTACACCGCCTTCAAGGGGGGGAAACTTGCCGATGAGGAGAATCTTCACCGGCGGTCTACGAGAGAGACCGATGTCGGGTTAAAAGCGCTTCTCCGGCGGCATCAGGTCGATCGCGACGCAGGTCTGCGCGCAGTAGTTTCCACACTGGTCGCACGACGGATCCCTCAAATCACCACCGAGCGGTCGCGGCCAGATGTCAAAAGGTGGCTGCTCCTTGAAGACCCTTTCGTAGTCAGTTAAGAACTGTAGATAAGAATTATTCGTGCGATCTCTCTGCTCCGTCGCTTTCCTCGGGCTCTCCGGAAGATGGTGAATGAACCCGCCGCCAAGGCGGCGACAGAAGTTCGCATACAACGAAGTAAATAAAATGAACGTATGCCAAAGCTCGTCGAGAGGACCCCGCATCGCATACTTGCCAGGACTGACCGCGCACAAAGCGAGGAAGCGCTTAATCTCACGTTGGTGCTCCTCCAGTACCTCTGGAGGTAAGCGCGTCTCTTCCGCGTACCGCTCCATTACGGGCGTGATGTCGAATTCCATGGCGGAATTAATCGTCTGCTCGATCTCCTTCATCGACAACCTCCAACGTGGACAAACTTTGATAGGACTTGTACAGTTGGCGCTGTTCTCGTCACGGCACAGATAGCCAATCGGGGTGTGTTTACGATCATGAACCCGAAACCGTCGTCCTTGAAGAAGGTCCCCACCGTCACCTCCAACCCGTTCGCCTCCACGTTGCCGAGCATGTGGCGAAAATGCCTGGATGCTCTGCTCGACCGCAACGCTGCCGGCAGTCTCTCATGGGCTCACCGTTTACGCAAGCCGCTGCAGGGATGACAGAGACGGCAGCACCTATCTACTACTTCCAGGAAGAGCAGCACTTTAACCGACTAGTGCTTGTGATTGCTCTGCTGCCACTAGTTATCGCGGGCTTGCATGTGCTTGTGGTAGGGCTTAGCACGGGATCTCCTTATCTAGCAGTATTCACCTCTATAGGTATTGCTCTAGTGCTATATATGAGTAAGTTAGTTACTAAAGTCGATTCCAAACACCTCCACTTGTCCTTTCCCCCCTTCAATTTCTTTATGAGTAGACGTCTCCAATACATTTCCCTAAGCGACATCACCCACTGGCAAGCACGCACGTACAGCCCGATCCTCGAATATGGAGGATGGGGG
>JAFAPF010000267.1 GCA_019247245.1 Rubrobacter sp.
CCTTGAGGAGGTCATCTCCGCCGTCCGTGAGGCAGAAGTCGAGGCGATCGCGGTGTGTCTCCTTTTCGGGTTTATGTACCCGGATCACGAGAAGCGGGTCGGGGAGGCGCTGCGGGAGGCGTTGCCCAAGGTGCATGTATCGCTCTCGAGCGAAGTGCTGCCAGAGTTTCGGGAGTACGAGCGGTTCTCCACGACCACCACCGATGCGTACCTGGCACCGAAGCTGGCTACTTACCTTGAGAGTCTGGCCGGCCAGCTCAAGCAGGCCGGCGCGCCGAGCCCGCTGATAATGCAGTCCTCGGGTGGGGTGGTGCGGATAACAGATGCTATCGCGGACGCCGCGGGCTGCATCCTCTCGGGACCGGCAGGCGGGGTCGTAGGCGCGGCGTACATCGGAGACTTGGGCGGTTACCGGGACCTCCTGACCTTCGACATGGGGGGAACCAGCACGGACGTGGCAGCCGTGGTGGACGGTGAGGCGCAGACGACCACAGAGATGGCGATTGCCGGGGTGCCGATCAAACTTCCCATGGTGGACGTGCACACGGTCAGTGCCGGCGGTGGCTCCATAGCCTGGGCCGACGCGGGTGGCGCATTGCGCGTAGGTCCTCATTCCGCGGGGGCCGAGCCGGGTCCCGCGGCCTATGACGCGGGTGGCGAGGAGCCGACCGTAACCGACGCGAATTTGTTTTTGGGCTACCTAGCGGACAGAGCCGAGCTCGGCGGGGAGGTAGTGCTCAAGCGCGAGCTCTCGAAGAAGGCTCTCAAGGCCCTGGGTGAGGAGCTGGATCTGGACGCGGAAGAAGGGGCGCTCGGGGTGGTGCGGGTGGCAAACGCGGAAATGCTGCGGGCGTTGCGGGTGATAAGCGTCGAGCGAGGTCTCGATCCGCGGGAGTTCGCCCTCCTGGCCTTCGGTGGAGCGGGTGGGATGCACGCCTGCTCTTTGGCAGAAGAGCTCGGCATAGAGACCGTGCTCATACCCCGCGCGGGTGGCGTTTTGAGCGCCCTTGGCCTGGCTATCTCCGATCTACGCCGCGACTACGTCCGCCCATACCTCACTAACCTCGAAGATGTGGACGAAGGTGAGTTTGAGGGAAAGTTCAAAGATATGGAAAGCTCGGCCTCGGAAGACCTCGAAGACCCCGAATACACTCGCCAGGCGGACCTGCGCTATCGCGGGCAGTCCTTCGAGCTAATGGTAGACGCGGACGGCTCTTTCGAGAAGCTTGAAGAGCGCTTCCACGCCACCCACGAGCAGCGCTACGGTTACCGGATGGACAACGAGCTGGTCGAGATGGTGAATCTCAGGCTCATCGCTACTGTGGCGGTCGAGAAACCACAGCCAGAGGAGCCCCCGGCGGAGGGCAAGGCGGAGTCGGAACGACGGGAGGTCAACTTCGACGGGGAGTGGCAAGAAGTACTGGTCCTGGACCGGGATCGGATGGGCAAGGGTTCCGAGGTGGTCGGTCCGGCGATCGTGGAGTTCAGGGAATCAACCTGCGTCGTTCGCCCAGGCTGGCAGGGCGCGGTGGATGGTGTGGGCACCCTGGTACTGGAGAAGGAATGAGCGAGGGAACGTTGGATCCTGTAACGCTCTCGGTGCTGGCGAGTGCTCTCTCGGGCGTCGCCGAGGAGATGGGGGCGGTCTTGATCCGGGGAGCGTACTCGTCCAACATCAAGGAGCGCCGTGACTGCTCGACGGGGCTTTTCGATGAGCGTGGTAAGATGATCGCCCAGGCGGAGCACATCCCAGTCCATCTCGGAGCGATGCCTGAAGCGGTCAAAGCGGTCATGGATAAAAATCCCGAGCCTGGCGACATCTTCGCCATAAACGATCCCTATTCCGGAGGCACGCATCTGCCGGACATAACGCTCGTCTCGCCACTCGCTCAAGAAGGTGAGATCATTGGCTACGCCGTAACGCGCGCGCACCACTCGGACGTGGGGGGCATGAGCCCTGGGTCCATGCCTAGCGACTCGCACGAGATTTATCAAGAGGGCATAATCATCCCACCGGTGCGACTGGTACGCAGTGGGGAGTACGTGCAGGATGTGCTCAGCCTCCTCCTTGCCAACGTCCGCACACCCGGCTTGAGGCGCGGCGACCTCCGCGCTCAGATCGCCGCAAACAACATCGCCCAGGAGCGCATCGAGGAACTCATGAAACGCCGCGGCAAGGACATTGTGCTCGCCGCCTTCGAGGAGATTATCTCCTACGCCGAAAAACGCGCCCGCGAGGCCATCCGGAACCTCCCCGACGGGGAGTACACCGCCGACGACTATATGGAAGGCGACGGGGTGACTGATGAAGACATACCGATCAAAGCGACCCTAACCATACAGGACGACCGTATAACCATAGACTTCGCCGGCACCGCTGAGGCCGTTGATGGCAATGTGAACTGCCCCTTGCCTGTAACGCGCTCATCTTGCTACTTCGCCCTACGCGTCCTCTTGCCCGGCGACATCCCCGCCAACGCCGGTACCTACATGCCCTTAGAGATAAAGGCCCCGGAGGGTAGCCTGGTGAACGCCTCTTATCCCTCAGCGGTCGTGGCTGGGAACGTCGAGACGAGCAACCGCATCGCCGACACCGTCCTGTCTGCCTTCTCTAACTTCGCTCCCGAAACGCTCCCAGCGCAGGGCCAGGGGACGATGAACAACACCATCATCGGCGGTCCGGGCTGGACATACTACGAGACCATAGGCGGCGGCCAGGGCGCCAACGAAAAAGGCTCCGGCCCTTCCGGCGTCCACACCAGCATGACGAACACCATGAACACGCCGATAGAGGCCTTCGAGTTGGAGTACCCCATGCGCGTGGAGCGCTACGAACTCCTCTACGGCTCCGGCGGCGCCGGCAAACACTGGGGCGGTGACGGCATCGTGCGCTCCGTGCGCATCCTGGAGCCTGCGCGCCTCTCCCTCCTCACCGACCGCCGCCGCCACCCCCCGCAAGGGGCACAGGGTGGAGAGCCTGGAGCGGTCGGCGAGAACCTCCTGAACGACGAAGAGCTGCCCGCGAAGGTTGGCCGCCGGCTCCAAGAGGGAGACGTTGTCACGGTTAAGACGCCGGGCGGTGGCGGATACGGACGGTACACATAGTCAGTCGCCAGCTATCAGCGATAAACGCCGTTGTGCCCGAGGCTGAAGCGTCCGGGGTTGGGGAAGTAGGCGAGACCATGCGGCTCGGTTCCGGTGTAGATCGTAGCCAGCGATTTACCATTGGTCGTATCCAACACGTAGACCGCACCATCGTAGCGCCCGGAGACCCAGAGCTGCCGACCGTCGGGTGAGATCTGCAGCATGTCCGGGGTGCCACCGGCGTACCACGTGTCGACGACCTTGCGCTTCGCGAAGTCTATGACCGAGATGGTTCCTTCGAGGCGGTTGCTTACATACAAATACTTCGTGTCCCTGGACACTTGCAGGCCATGCGCCCCTTCGCCCGTGGGTATGAAATCGACCTGTTTCATAGTGTCACCGTCGATGAGGGACACGCCCATGGTGCCCTGATTGGCGACATAGAAGACCGAACCGTCGGGGGACAGCTTGATATCAATCGGTAGCCCACCGACGTCAGCGTAGTCAACTAGCTCCATCTTATTCGTGTCGATTTTCGATACGACCCCGCTCCACTCGCTGCTGGCCAAGAAATAGCTACCGTCTTTGGAGAAGTCGAGATGATCCACACCCGGCCAGGGTATATAGACGCTCCCTAATAAGTCCCACGTCTTCGGGTCGCGGAACCCTATCCGCTGAAGACGTTCGGCCACCACGATCGCCTTGCTCCCGTCGGGACTGAAGTAGAAATTGTAGGGAAAGGTAACCGATTTCCTATCCGACGGGCGGCCGGTTTGGGGATCTATAACCGTAAACGAATTCGATGCCTCGTTGTTGACGTACAACGTGCTCATGTCCCACGAGGGTGTAACGTGGTACGGAAGCTGCTCCACCGCGAAGCTGTCTATGATCTGGAAGGTCTTGGGGTCGATAACCTCGACTTCATTCCTCGTGACATCTGGGACATAGACTCTCTCGGGTAGATTAGCTAACGACTCCTTGACTTGTCCGGACATCGTCGCGGCGTAGACGTTATCCGATGGCTCCTCGGAAGCGGTGGTTCCTTGCTCCTCTTGGGCTTCCGACTGATCGTTTCCGGCTTCTTGATCATCTTTTGTCGGCAGCTGGCCAGGCGCGGCGGACGGCTCGCTCTTGAAAGGCGAGTACGTTTCGGAAAACTCGATGAGCGATCCGCTCCCGGAAGACGAGTACTCTATGAAATAGTAAGCAGCGAACATAGCCATGACGAGAACCGCTACGGAGACAACAGCTAGCCGCCTTCTTCTCCTGCGTGCGTAGGCCTTCCGCTTCATCTTGCGAGTAGCTTCTTCGAGAACCCTGGGCTTCTCTTTCAACATTGGGGGTCCCCCGAAGCGCTTGTCGTTCTACCCAGCGTATTTCTCGCGCGCCCAGGTTCGTGAAGCAGGTCGATACCGTCCCCCTCGTAGCGTAGCTCGTTCCCGATCAACAGACTCGCCAGCCCATCCTCTGTCCGGCGGCAAAATTACGAATCGCTCTCCTCAAACTCTCCCTCACCGTAACTCCACGGGTCTCTCGGGACGCAACGCTTCCCTAAAATCTCTCCAACCTGTGCAAAGTACCCATTCTTGCCTTACCAAGAGCATAGCTTATCTTAAGCGTACCTCGAAGGCTACCCCGAAGAGGCATATTAGACTACATCCTGCGAGGATTTGCGGTAGATCCACAAGACCTATGCACCCCGATCTGCAGAAAGCCTCACGACGCGGGTTCAGCCTTATTACGTTTTCGAGGCGAACTACTCCGTTGTGTGCACGTTCGAACGACTCACCGGCAGTAGAACGTGGTTACAGAATGCTCTCTTATTTTGCGCTTCTAGCGAACAGGGCATGCTTGCCCTACCTCACCTCCCCTGCGCACGTCGGATGGCACATTGAGCCACGGTGTGGCCAATGCAGATCGAAGCCGTCGCCGCCGGGGAAGGAGCATTCAAGACGTGAACGCTGTTCTTACCTTCAGCGATTAGAAAGTCGTCAACCAACCTGCCGTTCTTCGTCAGCGCCTGCGCCCGGACGCCAGCAAAGGCGGGTACAAGGTCGTTTTCCACGACGTCCGGGATCAGCCTGCGCAAGGCCCGCACGAACGCCCTTTTGCTCAGGGAGCGTAAGATCTCACCTGTACCCGTCTGCCAGTTCCTCCCTGCAAGCCGCCAGAAGGCCGAGCACACGAGTATCTCACCGAGGTCCTTGAGATTCACGTCTGTCTTTTTATAACCCTCGCGGGCTAGGGCCAAAACCGCGTTCGGGCCCGCTTCGACCTCGCCCCCGATAGTACGGGTAAAGTGGATCCCCAGAAACGGGAAATCCGGATTCGGGACTGGGTACAAGAGGTTCCTTACCAAGCCCCGCCTTTCAGGTACGAGCTCATAGTACTCACCCCGGAACGGTACTATCCTAACTCCCGCCTCCACCCCTGAGAGCCGGGCGATCCGGTCGCAGTGGAGGCCGGTGCAATTCACAAGCACCTGGGCTCGAAAGGACCCGCTACTGGTGTGTAGCTCTACGCCGTCTCCTGTCGTCCGAACGCCTTCGACACTGACACCCGTACGCAACGTGCCATCTCTCTTCGCGACATCCCAGGCTAAAGCTTCGGCGACACATGAATAGTCAACAATCCCGGTCTCTGGCACGTAGAGAGCTGCCAAACCCGCCGCATGCGGTTCCAACGACTCAAGCTCCTCCGGTCCGATCTTCTCGACCTCAAGCCCGTTCGTTAGACCCCGCTCGTAAAGACTCCTAAGAAGCGGTATCTCCTCAGGCTTCGTTGCCACGATGACCTTGCCGCAGATCTCGTACGCAACGCCTTGCTCCTGGCAAAACTCCACGAGCGCCGCCACGCCCTCTCTCGAGAAACGAGCTTTGAGGCTACTCGGTCTGTAGTAGACACCGCTATGGATCACACCGCTGTTGTGACCGGTCTGGTGCCGCGCCCAGCCCTCCTCCTTCTCCAGCACTAGAACGCCGGCGTCAGGGCACCGGCGCAGCAAGTTCCAAGCGGTCGAGAGGCCGATGATGCCGCCGCCCACCACCGCGAAGTCGTACCCCTTCACCCATACCCTCCTCTTCGTACATGCGGTTATGGTCTCATGTTAGCGCGACACAGTTTCGAAGAACCGAGAGCACCTTACTTCACGACCCTGACCCACATAAGCACCTTGAGCCCGCTCCGGAGATCTGCGGGTCTCCGGTAGAATCTAGTCCGTAGGTACGAAACTCTTCCCAGAGGTGGTACGTTGACCATAGAAGTTACGGGCGGCATCGTCGTAAGAGAACGGGGTACGGTGGTGACCTACCGTCAGAAGTGCGAAGAATGCGGCTACGTCTATGATTACGACAAGACCACCATCGTCCCCGCCTACTCTACCCGTAGCGCCAGGAACTTCACCTGTCCTGAGTGCGGCAATCATCAGGAGGTGTCGTTAAGGCATTACAACCCCACTCGGCAGTAAGAGTACCGTCGCGATAGGCGAAGACACGCAAGCACATCATCTTGTAGACGCGATTCTTCTCTTCCGGCGAAAGTTCGGCTAGCCCCTGCGGTACAAGGGAAGCATATTGCGAGATGAGGGCTTCTTTGCTGCACTTGATGTCTTTGAGGCGCATAAGACGCGAGCGTGCAGCTTCTAGTTGATCCTTTGCCGCAATACGAGCATCCTCTAGCTCGGCCCTCTTGGCGCGGAACTGTTCTGTTGTCACGTCCCCGTCCAGATGCAGGTTGAGCAAGCGCTCTTGCTTAGTGTTTATGTCGGCAATTCTTTTGAGCCACGAAGCTTCATCTGCACCCCTCGGAGCTGGCTGACGCTCGCTCTCTAGCATCTTTTCGAGTCCCTGCGTAAGTCGATAGGGATTCGTGAGTATCTCGCTCACGAACTCCCAAACCTGTCCCCCAGCTTCTTCCGCCCGTACGGTGTGACTCATGGAACACGGTTTCTCTACCCCACCGTTGTAGCGTCCCGGACAACGATAGTAGCCTCGGCCTTTCGCACGAATATAGTTTACGCTCATTGCCCTACTGCACTCCGCACACCTTATCACGCCACCAGTAAGCTCCCACACCATATCACCAGCATTGGAGGACCACTCGTTTTCCTTTATGGCTTCCCTCGCAGCAAAAACCCACTCCTTGGGTATTCTGGCGTCTGGGACGGGGACGGCCACCCGATCCTCCCTAGGAGCAGGCATGCTCTTCTTGGTTTTTCTGTAACGTGTCGTACCGTCCGGAGTAACCTCGCGTCTCTGCGAGTAAACGTGGCGTTCCTTCCCGTACCACCACACGCCGTTAATTCCGTAAGGGGTCGAGGGAAGATGCCACTTCGGGCGAGACCAGAGCAGAGACTTCCTCAAAGCTGTGGGAGAGATATACGTCATCGTTGATGCAGTCTCTCAGATACTGCCGACTCCAACCTCTGCGGCCCGAAGGGCTTAGGATACCTTCCCTTTCCAACGCACATCGGGCTGCGTTAAGTGTCATACCCTCCGCACCCACCATGCAAAAGATTCGCTTAATCACGGACATTGTGGCCTCATCCACAAGGTAGCCGTCGCGGTTTTCGTTGAAGCGAAAGCCGTAGTTCGGACGAGGACCGGCTACCACCTTGCCCTCTCTGGCCTTACGGCGCTTGCCTCTATTCATCCGTTCGGCAATCTTCTTGCGCTCCCATGCCGCGATAACGTCCAGTATGTTGTCACCAAGTTCGCCATCGGGCGAGTCATCGCCCCGACTGTTCAGAGCGATGAGCCGAGCCCCATGCTCGCGGAACTCTTCGGCAAGAAGCTGCGCGTAGACACCCCGAGCGATACGGTCGCGGAATAGAACTACCACCGCATCCACTTCCCCAGCGGTTACCATCTCCCTAACCCGATCCAGCCCCGGACGCTCCAGGTAAGCGCCAGAGTAGCCTCCGTCCTCAACTTCTTCGATGATCTCATAGCCGTTCTCAGCGCACCAACCCCTGAGAGTGTCTCGCTGATCGGCAAGGGAGTAACCCTTTTTCCGCTGTTCCTCGCCCGAGACGCGGGCGTAGAGGATGGCCCGCTTGTGGCCACGGCTGTTGTTGGTAAGCATAATTACTCTCCTAAGAGTTCGGTTGGGTCTACGTCGAGGGCTTTAGCAACCTTGCGAATAGTGCGGAAGTGAGGTTCTTGGTGGTTACGTTCGATGTTGACGATGGTACTGTGGTTTACGCCAGCCTTCTCAGCTAACTCTACTTGTGTGAGAAGCCGCTTCGTACGTATCGCTTTCAGCTTGTCCCCGATATAGACCACAAACGGCATTTTAGCCTCCTTCGCGTCTGCCTAATTAGTTGACCTCTGTTCCGTTTATCTCCAATATTTATACCATATAATTTCAATAAAAAATCATTACATATACAATATATGTGGTACAATGAGGGCATCGGAAAAAAGCGGCCCCGGCGGTGCTGGAACACCCCGAGGCCCGGACCACAAGGAGCGACCAAGTGGCCGAGATCAGTTTAGCGCCTTCAGCGCAAGAGTCCACGGAGTTAGTTCAGTGCTTCCGACACGAGGACGAGAAGTGTCCCCGCTGCGACGGATCGGGCTTCAGAGCCCGCAAGTATTGCGAAGGGTGCGGGGAGCCCGCTGGGAGCATCAGCCAAGGCACCGGCACCCCGCTAGTCAAGGACCGGCGTACTACCGATGGGGGTTTCTACCACGTCCGCTGTCTTCCGGGGAATTGGTTCCTCGAGGCGCACTGGTCATGCTTAGAGAGGATGGGCGGCCAACCATGGCCGCCCACGATTATATCTGCGCGAGGATAGTAATCTCGTACCTCTCTGATAGGCCTTAGCATCTTATGGGACTAGTTGCGTATTTCCTCGACCTCCCTCTCGGCCTCCCTCTTATGCCCCGAGGTATACACTTATGCCCCGAGGTATACACCCGGCTACCATAAGATCCAAAAGGACAGGGGGTTTGATAACGCGTCTACGGCTGCACCTCGCAGCGGGCCAGACCCATAGGCCTTCTGAAGAGTTTCTAGCCGACTGTGCAACTTTCTCATAATGCCCGGCACAGTGTGCGCAGCCGTAGCGACGATGGCGAGTTCCACCAGCACTGGCACGGCAGCGATGGTCGGGTATGCCTTGATCCCTAGCACGCTCGCCCTTCTCGGGTTAACCAGGTAGACGGTTCCTCCGAAGGTGTTGCTGAGGAGGTTACATAAGATGGTGCGCCCCACGCTCCCGGCGTCCTCACCTGCTCAGATCACTGCTATAGCCTGCGGCGCAAAGATAGCCTCAAGATGCTGACGCTCAGAGCGGAGAACATCGTGGGCAGAATCGGTTGTCGCAGAGGTCATAAGCTCTCTCATTGTCCGCTGCTCGGGGCTCTTTGCTTGTCTCTACGCACCACCAGAACAGGGCAGTGGGCGTGGCGGACCACCGAATCAGAGACGCTTCCCATTAGTGCTCGCCTTACGCCGCTAAGCCCTCGACTGCCTATAACTATCAGGCCAGCCCTTACCTCCTCCGCTAGAGCAGTAATCTCCACCTCAGGCCTTCCTATCCTGAGATACGCTTGTGCTGCGCTGATTCCGGCAGCTTCGGCTATCTCTACCTGAGAAGCCAACAGCTTGTTAGCCTCTCTATCACGTACCTTCTGCTCTTTTTGCTGCGCGCCCTCCACTACCTCCGGGCCTAAATAGTAGCCAGGGAAATGGGGCACTTTGTTGAGGCGAGAATAAACGACATGCAGCTCAGAGCCAGTCTTTACAGCTATCTCTGCGGTAACTTCGGCAGCCAAGGTTGCCTCTTCAGAGCCATCTGTTGCTAGTAGGATCTTCGTTGGGAAGAGGGCCCCCACCACTTCAACCTTTTCTTCTCTGCGCACAACCAAAACTGGACAATGAGCGTGCCGGACTATCGAATCGGAGACGCTCCCCATTAAGGCTCTTCTTATTCCGCCTAATCCCCTACTACCCGCTACTATCAGTCCCGCGCCTATCTCCTCGGCCAGGCTAACGATCTCCTCCGCTACGGTGATGACTCCTTCGCCGGGTCTTCCAAGCCTGAGATAGGCTTGCGCTACGTTGCCCCCTTCGGCCTCGATCCGCTCCACCTGATCATCTAGCCACCGCATAACCTTTTTCCTTGCTTCCTCTTCTTCATCGACTGTGCTGCTGGCCGTCGGGGTCTCGCTGAGAGGATAGCCAATCCACGGGAGCATGAGCCTGGCGTGCACGACATGCAACTCCGACCCTGTTTTGCTTGCTAGATCAACCGCGGCTTTGGCGGCTAAAGCCGCATCTTCGGAGCCATCGGTGGCCAGCAATATCCTCGTGGGGAAAACGCTCATCTACGAGTCACCTACCTCTACCTTTGCCTCCTTTTTCTTGCAGTGTATAAGGTGGAGGCGACTCCGACTTGGACAGGGTAGGCTATTTACCTGGTCAAAGTTGACTTTGACTAAAGGCATGTGGACCAGGGGAGCTAGCCGTGAAGAGGCCAACTACGGTACCGAGCTTTGGCCAGGCGATTTGGCACCAGCCTATCGGCTATTTCCGATCTAAGCAGAACGAGACGCAGCGGTGGTTGCTCTGCCGAGGACCTGCAAGCCCACCAGTTCCTACGTACCCGGAACCTGCGCGGTGATGATGTGCTCGCGTTGCAAGGCCGCGAGCACGGGGTCAAGGAAGACCGCGCGGTCAGCATCGGTATCCACTACGACGTGCACAGCACCACGCGGCACGTTAGGCGGCGAAGCCTGGACCGCTGCGCGCTGGCGCCGATAGACCTCGACGGTCGCGTCGGAGCGCGAGTCACCGCGCCCAGAGCGTGTGAGGATCCTGCCGACGGCGGTTTCCTCCCCACAGACCGTCTCCACGAGTACCAGCGGTACACCCGCCGTCCGCGCCACGGCCGCGAGCCTCTCCCGCCGCCGCTCGTCAAGGAACGTTGCGTCGAGGATGGTTGTGCGACCGGCGGCGAGCGCTTGTCCGGCCAGCTCCCATAATCGCTCGTAGGTCTCCTCGGTTCGCTCGGGTGCATACAAGCCTTGCTTCCAGGCTGCCGACGCAGGACCGGCCTGCCCTGTCAGTTCTTTGCGCACAACATCCGAAGCGAAGATCACGGCATCGAGCGTTCGTGCCAGCGCTGTGGCGACGGTCGACTTGCCGGTACCACTCAACCCGGTCATGGCGATAAGTGCCGGCTGCACGGTCACGGCTGACGTGGTGGCCAGGTCCAGGTAGCTAGCGGCTTCAAGCGAGAGGCCGTCCCACGCTACCTGCCCGGCGAAGGAAGTAAGGCTGAGGCAGGCGACCTTGGCCCGGACCAGCGCCCGGTGTGCCCGGTAGAAGCGGAGCAACGCTTCGGGCAGAACAACGCCAGCCTCCTGGTAGCGAACGACGAGGGCGGCAGCTGTTCCCGGCGCACCAAGTCGATCAAGGTCCATCAGCAGGAAGGCCAGATCGCTAGCTACGTCGGCACAGCGTAAAGTTCTACTGAACTCGACGCAGTCGAAGATCTGGATCTCACCGTCCGATTCGAGGCAGACATGCTCAACCCTAAGATCGCCGTGCCCTTCACGGACCCAACCCAACTCCACTCGATCCCGAAGTAGGTCCGCGCGCCCAGTTATGAAGCCACGCAGAGCTTCAGCGACCAACCCGAGCTGCACCCTGCCGAGCGGCCGACGGGCGAAGGCCTCGAGCTCCTCCAAGTTGTCCTTGACCACCGCGCTTGTCGCTGCAACCATCTCGGTCGCTGAGCCCCCACAAATAGACGCTGTATCACGATGGAAGGGGATCAACCTATCGGCAAGTTGGTCGCCGAGACATGGCGGGACTGTACCCAAAGCTAGGAGAGTATCGAGCATCCCTTCCGCCGGCAACCGGCGCATCAGCGTTGCCCATTCAAGGGGTACTCCCTCCCCTGCGACGTGGTAGCCAGCATGCTCGTTGTGCACGATCGGCACCACGTCTAGGTAGACCCCGTTTGTCAGGCGGCGGTTGAGCCGAACCTCATCGGCACAGGATCGATGCCGGCTCGTGAGCGTTGTATGGTCGACAAAGCCATAAGCAACTGGCTTCTTAACCTTCACCACCCGATCACCAGCCAGGAAGACCCAGGAAACGTGCGTCTCGATCAGCTCAACCGCTGCTGGGTGCCACGGATAAGCCTCGGGGCGAAGCAACTCATCTATTAGGATACTCTGGTTCATCGATCCTCTTCTGCCATTCTTTGTAGTAAGTTGCCAACTAGAACCTGACGGCACAGGCTTCGAAGCTCCGTTATCCCACAGACGGAATCCAGCGCATCGTTCGCCAGGAGGTTCGTCAGCGCCTCACGGTAGTTCTTCAACGGCTCCGGGTATGCGGGGGTAGATTAGGACCGGGCCCTTGGCGGCGTACAGGATCTTTGTCGAGACGCTGCCGAGCCTCATCCTCTGGATTGTACCCAGGCCCCGGCTCCCAGCGGCTACGAGAACCTTCTCTGGAGCGTGTTCTTCCTCTGCAGCCTCAAGTAACTCTGCGGCGACCTCACCAACGGCTACCCGGATCTTGGGCCGCAAGCCGAGGTACTTCTCGATCTCTTCCGCTCGCTCTGCTAGTTCGCTCTCCTCGCGCCTGAGCTCATCATCGATCATCCGCGCGTTAAGCCTACGTGCCTCGAGGTCTACTTCCGGTAGCTGTGGGTAGACCCGTACGAGTAACCCCTGTGCTCCGAAGAGTTTCCCTATACTCGCCGCAAGTTCTCCTGCTCTCTTCGCCGCTTTCGAGCCGTCATCGCCTACGATGATCCTCTTCGATGGCCACGCTTCTTGGCCCCCACGCATCACGAGTACCGGGTACGAGGAGTGGTGCACAACCCCCCCTGAGACACTACCCATGACGAGGCGTTTCACAGGCCCAAGCCCTCGGCTGCCTATTACGATAAGGCCTGCATCTATCTCTCCAGCTAAGCCAAGGATCTCATCAACCGCTGATCCTTCCTTGAGGTGTACCTGAGCAACGTCTCCTCCATCGGCCTTTATACGCCTCACCTGCTCGGTGAGAGACTCACGCGCTTCTTGCTTCAGCTGCGTACGTACATAAGACTCTAAACGGGTAGAGGGCACCGAGCGCCAAGCACGGACGACGTGCAACTCCGAGCTAGTCCCTCTTGCTATATCTATAGCCGCCTTCGTAACGAGGGTAGCATCCTTGGACCCGTCAGTCGCCAACAGCACCTTCACTGCAAAGAGCCCATTCTCCTTCGACACCTTTCTGTCTAGTTTCCGAAGCCTGTCCCGGACGACCAACCTATGGGTCGGCTTCGAAGCTCCATGACCAGAGCGTAGCGCTCGACACTTTTGGTCTTAGATCACACTATACTCCAAGGCAAGCGTGTCGCCTTGACCAAATGGCTCAAAAGATC
>JAFAPF010000067.1 GCA_019247245.1 Rubrobacter sp.
AGGCGGGACGGTGATACCTACGGGGGAGCAGGCGACGGTCGGCCTGGCCTCGGCCAACCGGGATCCCGAGCGGTTCGCAAACCCGGATGATTTCGACATCAGCCGGGCCGATGCCAACCGGCACGTGGCTTTCGGTAAGGGCATCCACGTTTGCCTCGGAGCGCCACTAGCGCGTGTTGAAGGGCAGGTAGCCTTCTCGACGCTGTTCCGAAGATTCCCGGAGCTGCGGCTGGCGGTTCCAGCTGAGGAGGTGCATTGGGCCAACAGTTTCCTACGAGGGTTCGCACGCCTGACAGTCCTGTTCTAGGCACTAGAAACCAAAGAGGAGAGTGAGTCAAAGAATCATCCAGGCTGGCGTGACACAACCGGTTAATGCTCTCCTTGTAGGAGAGCAACGGGTCGCGGTCCAAGAGCTACTCCGCAGCCTTGAGACACGAATCAACATCTACATAGAGGAGTGGTGGAACAAGGTTCTAGATAACGACGAGGGAGGAGCCGAAGAATGCCGTATTCTATCGGCGATAGCGCCGGCAGTGGATTGCTCTCACTGCCGCGAATGAAGCGGTAACTACGTTTCTGGGAAGGATTAGCAGCAGAAGCTAACTCTACTTATACTGTCCTTCGTCAATTAGTGTTCTTGCTATGAGAAGAAGGCGGCGTCGTGCGTGCGATTGGAATAACCGAGTTCGGCGGACCGGAGGTGTTGCGGGTAGTAGTCCACAGCAGTCTAGTAGGGGAGGGTCTGTGTGATTCCAATCAGCTTCCGTTCTCTACACCCCAAGCCCCTCAGCCGCAGGATGACCTTCCGGATTCTCGGGTGACCACTCAGTAGCGACAAGGCGTCGGCCGTTCAAGTGCCGGGAGTCGTCCGAGGCCAAGTAGACGGCGGGTGCTCCGATGATATCGGGCCGCAACAATCGCGAGCGTATCTTGGCGGGTACTCCCGCTGAGATCATACCGGTCTCGGTCGCTCCGCCAGGTAGGACGACGTTCACCCGGATCCCGGTGCCCTCAAGGTCTTGCGCCCAGATGATCGACTCTGACTCGAGTGCTGCTTTCGACGGCCCGTAGGGAGAGAAGCCCCTGCGCTTCATAGTCTCGTAGTTCATGCTGACGTTGATGATGCTTCCGTCGCCTTGCTCAAGCATCTGAGGCACTACCGCCCGAGTCATGAAAAAGGGACCGTTGACGTTGGTGTCCACGATCATCTCCCACATCTTAGTATCCGTCTCCCAAAAGCGCGTTGGCTTGGTAAGAAAATCAGGGCTTACGTACTTCATCCCACGACCAGCATTATTGACCAGCACGTTCACCTCGCCGAACCGCTTTATCGTCTCGGCCACCACCTGCTCGCATTCCTCTGGGTCGGTGACGTCGGCCATAAGCGCGAGTGCCTGTTCAGGTCCGGTTTCCCAGACAACGTCCTCTATCTCGGCCTTCTCCCGAGCCGCAGTCAGCGTTATGTATGCGCCCTCCTCTAGATAGGCCTCGACGATAGCCCGTCCTATGCCACGCCCGCCACCGGTTACGATGGCCACCTTTCCGTTCAGCTTTCCCATTCTTGCACCTCCTGCGTCAGCGCTGATACATCCCGCCGTCAACGTAGACGGTTCGGAGCGTGACAAAAGGATTCAGCACGGGCGAGAGAACAGCTTCTGCGACCTGCCAGCTGCTTTATTGGGACGCTCCAAGCGAGCTGCTGAGACTCTTTGTCTCTCATCAAGGTATCTCTATTTTACATGTACGTGTACATAGGAATACATAATACTTCGACGAATACTTGCCTTTCCATCACTCGGCCACCACCAAGAAGCGAGGAGCATTGGCCAAACATAAAAACTACCCACAATCATGCAGCATTACACGCCATATGGCTGCCCAGGTGCTCTAGTGGCGAAAAGAGAAGTGTATAAGCTACACTAGTCGCGAGCGCTGGCAACTGTTAACTACTATGCACTAGCAGAGGCAGGGATGCCCGAACGATCGGATCGGGGAAGCTTATCTGGGCACCGGCAGAATGGAACGTGGTTGCGGGAGCAGGCTCTCGCTGCCAGCCGCGACGCTATCATCATCACCGACCCCACCCTGCCGGACAACCCCATCGTCTACGCCAACCCCCCCTTCGAGCACGTCACCGGTTACTCCGTTGAGGAGGCGGTCGGCAAGAACTGCCGGTTCCTGCAGAGCGAAGACCGGGATCAGCCAGCCCTAGAGGAGTTGCGTGCTGCCATCAGGGAGGGGCGCGAGTGCCGGGTGGTCTTGCGCAACTACAAGAAGGACGGCACCCTCTTCTGGAACGAGCTCAGCATCTCGCCTGTACACGATGAAGAGGGGAATCTAGTCAACTTCGTCGGGGTGCTGGACGACGTAACCGAGCGCAAGCGGATGGAGGAGGCGCTCAAGCGTCAAGCGCATCAGGTGGCGCTCAGGGCGGATGTGGCCGCCGCCTTGAGCAGTGGTGACACCCTGAGTGGCGTCTTGCAGCGGTGCGCAGAGGCCATGGTCCAGCACCTGGATGCGGCGTTCGCCCGCATCTGGACCCTGAACGAGGAGGAGGACGTGCTGGAGCTGCAAGCCAGTGCGGGGATGTACACCCACATCGACGGTCCCCACAGCCGCGTGCCAGTCGGCGAGCTCAAGATCGGCCTCATCGCCCAAGAACGCCTACCTCACCTGAGCAACACTGTTACCAGCGACCCTCGCGTCGGTGATAAGGAGTGGGCGAGGCGGGAGGGGATGGTGGCCTTCGCCGGCTATCCCTTGATCGTCGAGGACCGGCTGGTAGGGGTCATGGCTATGTTCGCCCGCCAAGCGTTCGCGGAGGACACCATCGATGCTTTGGAGTCCGTGGCCACCGCGGTAGCCCAAGGCATCGAGCGCAAGCGGGCCGAGGAAGCGCGTGCCCGGCTGGCAGCCATCATCGGATCCTCGGATGACGCGATCATTGGTAAGACGCTCGATGGCGTCATCACCAGCTGGAATAAGGGTGCACAGAAGATCTACGGCTACTCTGCCGAAGAGATCGTGGGAAAGCAGATCTCTGTGCTGGCCCCGCTCGACCGTTCCAACGAGATACCAGACATACTCGAAAAAGTACGGCGTGGAGAGCTTATAGATCACTACGAAACTGTTCGTCTCAAGAAAGATGGCGAGCGGATCAACGTCTCCATAACCGTCTCTCCGATAACAGACTCCGTCGGTAACGTTGTGGGAGCTTCGACCATCGCTCGCGATATAACCGAGCGCAAGCGGGCCGAGGAGGCGGTTGAGCAAAGCGAGCTGCTCTACCGTACGGTTATCGAGCAAGCTACGGAGAACATCTTCCTCGTAGAAGTCGAAGCCCGACGCATCATGGAGTCCAACCCCGCCTTCCATCGGACGCTCGGCTACAAAGAGGAAGAGCTTAGAAGCTTGACGCTCTATGACATCGTCGCTGCCGACCAGGAGAGCATCGATATGGATATCCGGCGCAGCGTGGAGCAAAGGCGCCTGTTCATCGGCGAGAGGAAATATCGTCGCAAGGACGGTTCGCTGGTAGACGTCGAGGTCAGCGCGAGTATCATCTTCCGCAACGGCAGGGAAACCCTGTGCGTTGTCGCTCACGACGTCACCGAGCACAAGCAGGCCGAGCAGGCACTTAGGGAGAGCGAGGAGCGCTTCCGGGGGACCTTCGAGCAGGCGACGGTAGGCATAGCCCACGTGGCCATCGACGGGCACTGGCTTTGGGTAAACCCTAGGCTCTGCGACATTGTCGGCTACGAAAAGGAGGAGTTGCTCGGGCTGAGCTTCCAAGACATCACCCACCCTGACGACCTCGAGACTGACCGAGAGGGCACCCGCCGACTGCTGACTGGGGAGATAGAGACCTACTCAAGGGAGAAGCGCTACTTTCGCAAGGACGGCTCGACCGTCTGGATCTACCTTACGGTCTCGTTGATGCGATCTCCTTCGTGCGAACCTCGGTACTTCATCTCCGTCACCGAGGACATAACCGAGCGCAAGCGGGCCGAGGAGGTACGTGCCCGCTTAGCGGCCATCGTGGAATCCTCGGAGGACGCCATAATCGGCAAAACGCTGGAGGGCACCATCACCAACTGGAATCGGGGCGCACAAAAGATCTACGGCTACTCCGCTGAAGAGGTCGTCGGCAAGCCTATCAACATCCTGGCCCCCCCCGACCGCCCGGACGAGATACCAAAGATACTCCAGAGGCTCAGGCGTGGCGAAACCATCGAGCATTATGAGACGGTGCGGATGACCAAGGACGGCAGGCGGCTGCACATCTCGCTTCGCATATCCCCTATAAGAGATTGGTCCGGCAACATCGTGGGAGCTTCTGCTATCGCTCGCGACATCACGGAGCGTAAGCGAGCCCAAGAGGCGCTCAAGCAAAGCGAGCTGCTTTATCGTACGGTGATCGAGCAAGCCACGGAGAACATCTTCTTGGTGGAAGCCGAGACCCGACGCATCATGGAGTCCAACCCCGCGTTCCAGGAGACGCTCGGCTACACAGAGGAAGAGCTCAGAAGCTTGACGCTCTACGACATCGTCGCCGCCGACCGGAAAATCATCGATAGAAACATTCGGCGTGTCTTAGGGCAAAAGCACCGGTTCATGGGCGAGAGGAAGTACCGTCGCAAGGATGGCTCGCTGGTGGACGTCGAGGTTAGCGTGAGTATCATCTTCCGCAACGGCAGAGAAACCCTATGTATCGTCGCTCACGACGTCACCGAACGCAAACGAACGGAGGAAGCACAACGCTTCCTGGCAGAGGCCGGAGCAACACTCGCCTCCTCGCTCGATTACCGGAGCACGCTGGCCAGCGTCGCACGTCTTGCGGTGCCCCGCCTCGGTGACTGGTGCGCGGTAGACATCGTCGAGGAAGACGGCTCGCTCTCTCGGCTGGCGGTGGAGCACGAAGACCCTCAGAAGGTGAAGTTGGCCCACAAGCTGCAGGAGCGCTACCCACCCGACCCCGAGGTACCGCAAGGGGTGATACGGGTAGTGCGCAGCGGTCAGTCGGAGTTCTACCCTGATATCACCGATGAGATGCTTGTAGCCGGTGCCCGCGACGCCGAACACCTGCGGCTCATACGTGAGCTTGGGTTCATATCCGTGATCATCGTGCCGTTGGTGGCGCGAGGGCGAACGCTTGGAGCGATAACGCTGGTATCGGCGGAGTCTGGGCGACGCTACGGTCGCCCCGAACTGGAGCTAGCCGAAGAACTCGCCCGCCGTGCGGCACTCGCCGTGGACAATGCACGCCTGTACAGGGGCCGCGCCCAGGTGGCTTCTACCCTCCAGGAGGGTCTCCTGCCCCCCCGGTTGCCTGAGGTGCCGGGAGTGGAGGTGGGCTTGCGCTACGTCTCTGCTGGCGAGGTAGACGTGGGCGGCGACTTCTACGACCTCTTCGAGGAGAGAAGCGCAGACCAGAACGGCTCCTCTAAGGCCTCCCCTTCGTGGGGAGTCGTGATTGGCGACGTATCTGGTAAGGGCGCCGAAGCCGCGGCCGTGCTCGCCCTCGCCCGCTACACCATACGTGCAGTAGCTAGGCAGGAGTCACACCCCTCAGGCGTGCTTGCCGATCTAAACGAGGCTATGCTGCGCCAGAGACACGAGCACGAGAACTATAAGTTCTGCACAGTAACCTACGTCAGACTAAAGACGAATGAAGGAGATACTAAGCAGGGGGCCAAGGTCACCGTCTGCCGCGGCGGCCACTCGGCACCCGTTTTGCTCAAGGCCGACGGAAGCATCTACAAGATAGGGCAGCCAGGACGCGCCCTTGGTGTGTGCGACGATGCGAACCTTACCGAACAGGAAGCTCAGCTTGCGCCCGGCGACGCCCTGGTGCTCTACACTGACGGCGTGATAGAAGCTAGGTCTCCAGATGGCCTCTTCTTCGGTGAGGAGCGGCTCATGGCCCTCCTGCGCTCCTCAGTTGCTCTGGACGCTTCAACCATTGCCGACCGTATAGAG
>JAFAPF010000118.1 GCA_019247245.1 Rubrobacter sp.
GGTGGTACCGGAGGTCTTGGGCTCTTTCGGGCCGGATTTGATCATCTCCCAGAACGGCTGCGATGCTCATACGCTCGATCCCTTAGCAGACCTCGACGTGACGACGAGCGTCTATGAGCATGTCCCCCGACGCGTTCACGAGCTCGCCCATGAACTTTGCGATGGCCGCTGGGTCGCCACCGGTGGTGGCGGCTACGACTGGTGGCGTGTCGTTCCGCGGGCGTGGGCGGTCTTGTGGGCGGTCGTCTCCGACCAGAAGCTGCCCGACAAAATTCCTGAAGACTGGCTTGAGAAGTGGAGCCAAGAGAGCCCGGTGGAGCTGCCGTACTCTACGCGCGACGACCCCGAAGACTACCCACCTCGCAAGAACGCGCCCGTGATAACCGATCGTAACTGCCAGACGCTTGAGGATCTTTTGCAGAGGATAAGAGAGTGATAACCCGCTTGTGGTAACCTTTGGGGCACAACAGGAGCCACGAACCGGAGGAGAGGAGATGCCTTCAGCAGCAATAGCTCACGGTTCGCTTGGTCTGCTTTTTCAGGCGTCTTCTACGGAGACTGCCCCGCGAGAGAGAACGCGGAGCAAGATAACCACGGAGCCCCCTTATAAGGTCATATTACACAATGATGACTACACCTCCATGGAGCATGTGGTGATCACGCTCCGCAAGGTTATACCGAGGATGAATCTACGGCGAGCGGTCTCTATCATGCTGGAGGCGCACACCAAAGGCAAAGCAATCGTTACCAAGTGTCATAAGGAGTTAGCCGAACTCTACAAGGAAGGTCTTCAAGCAGAGGGTCTCATATCTACCATCGAGCCAGACTAGCCCTCGTTTGTCTTTTAGCATTCACCGATCAGATTTTGGCCCTAGGGCTTATAGCACGGCCTGCGAACCTACGGTGTGGTAACTCTAGAAAATAGGGATACCTTTGTTGCCTCTCTTTTCAGAGTGGCCTTTGCTTTGGTCAGCTACCCACCGATCTGACTCATCGTGCGGCTGCGTGACTCTTCGGGTAGTGTGAGGCCGGCCGGCGGCTTTATACGCGCGGCACGCCACAAAACCTCGTGGATCGCGGGCATAGGCTCGGGAGAACGTATCGCATCCTTGACCGGTACATCAAGGTCGGTTAACAGGCATGGATGGATCTTGCCGTCTGCAGTAAGCCTGAGCCTTGAGCATCGGGCGCAAAACGGTTCGGAGACGGGCGTAATCACACCGAATGTGCCGGGGGCTCCCTCGAATTTGAACTCATCTGCGGGGGCGGCCGGATCCTCGGGCTCTATCTCCATAAGCTCGCCGAGCTCCTTACTTGCGCGCTCCACTATCTCCTTGCCCGAAATGAACAACGAGCGGAAGCGGGAACCGTCGGTGTCACCGTTTAGAGGCATTAGCTCGATGAAGCGAACATGTATTGGGTACTTAAACGTCAGCTTCGCCATGTCCACGATCTCGTCGTCGTTCACCCCACGCATGGCGACCGCGTTGATCTTGACCGGTGATAACGGGGTCTCGAGCGCTGCCATAACGGCGTTCCACACCTTACTGAAGTGGTTGCGGCGTGTTATGAAGGCGAACTTCTCGGGCTGCAGCGTGTCCAAAGAGATATTGATCCGGTCGAGTCCCGCCTCGGAGAGGCCGTCGAGGTTCTCCTGGAGTAGAAAGCCGTTCGTGGTCATGGTAACCTCATGAAAGCCAAGCTTTTTGAGCTGTTCGACAAGCCAGACGACACCCCGGCGTACTAGGGGCTCGCCGCCGGTGACGCGAACCTTGGTGACACCAAGTTGCAGACAAGCCTCAGCGAACGTGAGCATCTCTTCCAGGGTTAGGATGTGGCTCTTGTCACGAAACTCGATATCCTCGGGCATACAGTACTGGCAGCGAAAGTTACATCGGTCCGTCACTGACATACGCAGGTAGTCCATCTTGCGTTCAAAGCTGTCCGTTAACTGAACCATGTTCACCTATTCTATGCGTTCCCGTACCCTATTGTACCTTGCGAACTCGGTAATGAACGGCCCGCGGTTGTATCCTTTATGTAGGCAGGCGATTCGCTTGGAGGAGGAGACCCGATGGTGCTCACGGATCTGGGAGACACTCGCGACTTTCGCTGTTCTTGCGATCGCCTTGGTGTGGTGCTGGTCTAGTAGGTTTTTACAAAGGTATGTTGGTGGCGGGTTTTCTTTCGATGGGCTTGATCTGAGCAGCTGGTTCCGTGCAGCGTCGAGATGCCATTTTTGAGGACCCCCCTAGTAACAGCTACCCCACCACGGATCGCGGTATAGCAGCACCTCTAAACCTTTCTCTAATCGCAAAAGCGCCTCGAATTTTGCGTGTACACGTGCCACACTTCATATTCGATAAAGGCCATGTGACCTACTGCCAGAAAAGAGCATCGACGCTTGTCGGTTCGGCAACGAGCACCACGCAGAGGAGGAATCAAGGGGGAATTGGTACTGGCTACCTTGCCCACCCTCACGGTCATGGGAATCTTCTTGACGCTGCAGGTATTCTCTCGGCAGACCTTCTTGTTCGCTTCCCTAGCCTCCAGTGCCTTCCTCATCTACCAGGATCCCGAGAACGGGATGAATGAAACAAAGGTGATGGTCCCCGCTCATATTACGGCGGCGCTAGTAGGGGTCGGGTCCTTCCTGGTCTTTGGCGAGGGCTACGTCTCTGGTGCGGTAGCTATGGGCTTGACCATCGCGTTGTTAATAATCTTTGGTATCGTGCACCCCCAGCGGTTTCCACCTCCTTAATCTTCGCCTTCCGGGTTCAGGAGGCGAAGACACTCTTGGTATTCCTGATGGCCTTGGTCATGGTGGCTGTTCTGTATGTTATCCACCAGGTTGCGGTGGCGCTATTACACAGGATAGTGTCTGGATCGTAACCGAACCTTTACGAAACCTTAACCCTCTTACGCACACAGCCTTTACAAACGCCGGGAAGAACAAGGGCGACGCTAATAAGAAAGGAGCGACCTTGCTCAGTTCGTTTTCCCTAGCGATCTTGATGCTTGTCTTCATTGGCGCTGCGGCAGCCGTGTGGATAGCAGGTATCAAACTCTCAAACACACGGACGTACTCTCGGAACGCTTCGGTCTGGGTCAGGCGTTTGGAGGCATAATCCTCCTAACAATCGCTACCAACCTCCCCGAGATAACCATCACCGTCAGCACCTCACTGAGCCAGAACCTCGGCGTGGCCACCGGCAACATCCTCGGGGGATCGCCATCCAGACCGTCGTACTGGTGGTTCTCGACGTGTTCGGGGTACGAGGAAGGGAGCCGCTAAAACCTACAGAGCCGCCTCCCTGATGCTGGTACTCGAGGGCGTGCTGCTAACGGCCATCCTTACAGTCACGGTTATGGGTACCCAGTTGCCGTCCTGGCTCATCGTGGGACGCATCTCCCCGGCTGCCTTCTTGATTACGGCGTTGTGGGTGGTGGCCTATGGCTTATAAGCAAAGCACGCAACGGTCTGCCTTGGCAAGAGGAAGGCGATGCTCTAGGAGGACAAGAAGAACCCCATGGCATCGGCAAAATCAAAAAGAGACAGAACGCCATAGATAAAGGGGTAAGCAACACGCGAGCGGCCATAGTCTTTGCCGTAGCGGCCGTCGTCACCCTCGTGGCCGGCGTGGGGCTCGAAGAGAGCGGCGACAGCATAGCCGGAGACGTCGGCATGAACGGCGTCTTGTTCGGCTCCACCTTCCTCGCCGTCTCCACCGCGCTTCCGGAGGTCTCAACCGGACTCGCGCTCCGTCAGGCTCGGAGATTACAAGCTTGCGTTTAGCGACATCTTTGGGGGCAATGCCTTCCCTTCGGTGCTGTTCCTATTTGCGAGGTTTGCTCTCCGGGGTAGCCCTGCTGCAGGCCCAGAAAACAGACATTTACCTTACTGGCCTTGGAGCCTTGCTAACATCCATCTACATCTACGGGCTCATCTTTCGGCCACGCCTACGATTGCTGCGTATGGGTGTTGATTCGCTGGTTGTACTCGTCCTGTATGGTGTCGGGATCGCGGGGCTGATCGCTGTGGCTTATGGGTAGTTGCGCAGGGTACCCGCAGGCCTCCTAAGCTCGTCTCACAAGTGTCTACAACCCATCTCATAAACGGACTGGATAAGTGTGGTGTCTTTTGACACCGCTTGTGATCGACAACTTCACTGACCATAGCGCTATTGTGCTCGGCGACATTCGGCTCCTTCAGGGGGCTCATGGGGTTGCCCTCAGAGCGCAGCAGATCGTTTAGAGACGTTCATTTGCCGCCGACGTGGAGGGCTGGGCGCCGCTTACGATCCGGTTCGGCCTCCCTGAGCACCTCGTGGGTGACTGGGGCAGTGTCCCCCTCCCCGAAGAGGAGGTAGCGGAACAGGTAAGTGACGGGGTTGCCTTCCGTCCAATCAAAGTAGCAATGCGGTTCTTTGCCGCTTATGTCTCGCACGTGGAGCAGGATCGCGGCGATGGCATTCGGGACGGTGGGGCTTTCGGTACGCAGCACCTTATAGTTGCCGACCTCAACGCCTCTCACCTTGAGCACCTCCTCGAATTCCGAAGGATCGCCCACCTCGATCTCTAGGAAGAGGATCGGTATGTCCTCCGGTACGTAGTTGTCCTCGCGTTCCTCTTGCTCTTTCGAAACGTATTCCTCGGGATTGTCGGTCGTTCCTCGGTGCCGGTGCGAGATGATGTGAATCTTTCCCCCTTTGCTCGCTTCGTCGATAAACCTCTTTGCCGTCTCGTCCAGCTCTATCCTCTCCGCGCGCAGCTCGGTGGTGCGCCACACGCGCGAGGCGAGCGAGGCTAGGATGATACTGCCGATGAAGAACGAGGCGATCTTAATACCGTCAGGACGCTCTATGATGTTCGCAACCAAGGTGTAGACGAAAACGAGGGTAACGATGCCGAACGCGATCGTTCTCAGCCTCGATCCTCCGCGCAGTGCGGCGAGCGCCACAGCGAAAGCCGCAGACGTCATCACCAC
>JAFAPF010000129.1 GCA_019247245.1 Rubrobacter sp.
CGCCCGTGAGTATCGCCAGGAAACCAGCGAGTAGGGAACAAAGCATATATACCAGCCGCCCTGTAGGCGCGCCTGTGACCTGTGACTTGTCGCCGGACCCAGGGGCCGTGGCAGGCGGCCTTCATGGAGGACAACTTAGATATGAACGTTTTCCTGGTCCTAGGGCTAGCCGCCGCCCTCACGTTGGGCGTCGCCATAGGTTACTTCTACTACAAGTTCAGGGTGACGACGCGTCAGGCCCAAGCTCGCTCTGACGCACGCTCGATCATCGAGGATGCACACCGTTCCGCCGAGAACACCCGACGCGAAGTCGAGCTTGCCGCCAAGGAAGCAGCCCTAAAGCTCAAAGACGAAGCTGAAGCGGGGATCCAAGCTCGTCGCGCCGAGCTAGCTCGCCTCGAGGAACGCCTCGATAACCGTGATGCTGCGCTTGACCGCCGAGATTCGGAGCTCGACGAAAGGCGTAGTGATCTCGTGCGCCGAGAAGAGGAGCTGCGTGCCTATGCCACCGAACTCGAGGCTCGCCAGGTCGAACAGGTCAAAGCGTTAGAAGAGATTTCGGGCCTCACTGGGGCGGAGGCTGAACGCAGGTTGTTTTACAATCTCGAACTCGAGCTGGAGGATAAGCTTGGACGCATGGTACGTGACAGAACGTTGGAAGCCGAGGAGAGGGCTGATGCGGAGGCACGCCGCATCACTGCGACCACGATGGAGCGGCTGGTCTCGGACATAACCGCCGAGTCGACTGTGAAGGCGGTAGCGCTGCCTTCGGACGATATGAAGGGGCGCGTGATCGGGCGAGAGGGGAGGAACATCCGGGCATTCGAGTCAGCCACTGGGGTCGATGTGATCATCGATGACACGCCAGAGACGGTAGTCATCTCCTGCTTTGACCCGGTGCGGCGTGAGATTGGACGGCTCGCTATGGAACGGTTGGTTCAGGATGGACGCATACATCCGGGGCGAATCGAGCAAGTTGTCGCCAAGATTCGCAAGGACGTCGAGAAGGAGATAAAGAGCGCTGGTCGTCAGGCGCTCTACGACGCCAAGATCACTGGCGGTATGCATGGTGACTTGTTGAGACTCCTCGGAGCCCTCAAGTACCGCACCTCCTACGGTCAGAACGTCCTCGCCCACTCCGTCGAGGTCGCGAACCTGTGCGGTATGATGGCCGCCGAGCTCGGCGCAAACGTAAAGATCGCCCGGAGGGCTGCCCTCCTTCACGACGTTGGCAAGGCCATCGACCACGAAGTTGAGGGAACGCATGCCCTCATCGGTGGCAGGTTCGCTAAAAAGTGCGGTGAGTCAGATGGTGTCGTGCGGGCCATAAGCGCCCACCACCACGAGATCGAAATGGAGAGTGTAGAAGACATCCTCGTCGCTACCGCTGATGCGGTATCCGCCTCGCGTCCGGGCGCCAGACGCGAGACGACGGAGACCTACATCGAGCGGTTGCGTGCCCTCGAGGACATCGCACTCGATCACCGCGGCGTCGACAAAGCCTATGCTATCCAGGCGGGACGCGAAATTCGAGTCATAGTCCAACCCTCCGAGGTGGATGACCGGGTTGCCGCCAAGCTTGCTTTCGACATCTCCAAGAAGATAGAAGACGAGCTTGAGTATCCTGGTCAGATCAGGGTGACCGTCATCCGCGAGAGTCGTGCCACCGAGTACGCCCGCTAATAAAGCGAGAATAGCTTGGAAGGACCATACAGAGATTTGGGCGGCGGCTTTGCCCGTCTAGCAGGTGCTGAAGGACTTCGACGGAGCCCTATGCGCCTCCGCTTTGTCGAGGATGCCCTTTTGGAGCTTTTGCGCAACGCTCGTGATGCTGGCGCGCTCAATATCTACGTCGCCTCTACTCGGAAAGCCCGTCGCCACCGCACGCTCACCGTTATCGATGATGGCTGCGGTATCCCCGCAATCCATAAACACCTGATCTTCGAGGCAGGTGTTACTAGTCGTCACCTGGATCCCATCCCCTACGCCAACGGGAATGATGATGTCCTGTTTCATGGAGCTGGGCTATCCCTCTACCATATCAAAACGGTAGCACTTTCCGCCGAGGTCTTCTCTACTGCGTGCCCAACCGCGATAAGGGTAATCTTCGATACGCATATCCTACCCGAAAAGAGCCTCCAGTCCGGTTCTCGCCCCTCCAAGACTAACCTTCGCGCTACCCTGGCAAAGTTCATTGGACAAACTGTCCCGAGCCCGCCGTGTCTTTACCTCGGTTCACCTGCCCAAGTTCTTGCTACGCTTCTAGAACACCACATAATAAATAGGAATGAAGGGGCCAAGCGCATAGCAGAATGGGCAAGAAACCTAGGGCTAGAGGTTTCGTCGAGGACAGTGCGGAGGATAATTGCAGGTGCAGTTCACGTAGCCGACGAGGTCATGCCGAACAACGACGTAACTGGCTTGAGAAGACGCGTTACGAGTCGCAATGGGGCCGGAGGGCCTATACTCTCCTTGGAGGAAGAGGACTTGGGTGAAATCTTCGCTATTTTGCGTCGGGCAGCGAGGTCGAGTTACCTGGACCTTGCTGGACTAGACGTTGAGAAGCTCCCTGGAGAGGTTCTTTTAAGAGCCCGCATTTACGAACCGGAGGAAGCGTATGAGTAGTATAACCAGAAAGCCGTCTCGCAGCATCGCAAGGAACGGTGGGACGAAGACTGCTTGCATAAGGACGTTCGGTTGCCAGATGAACGTCCACGACTCCGACCGGATCCGGCGCATGGTTCGTGATGCGGGTTACACCGAGGTCCACCGCTATGAGGAGGCTGACATCGTAGTTCTCAACACCTGCTACGTTCGCGAGAACGCCGTAGATCGCGTTCGCGGCCACCTTGGCGAGCTCAGCCGTCTGAAAGGTGAGGGCTACGTTGAAAAAGTAGTCCTCATCGGCTGCATCGGAGCCACCTCGGAGGCCCAGGAACTCGAACACACCTACGGGGTCGACCTCGTTTTAGGTACCCATAATACATATGAGCTGGCGCAATTCGTGGGCCTGCCTGGAATGGAAGAAACATACACACCCGAATTACCAGGATCTGAGGGAGAGCACTCAGCGTTCGTTACGATAATGACAGGTTGCAACTACAAGTGCAGCTATTGTGTGGTACCAGCAGTGCGGGGTAGGATGGTGTGTCGGCCGTTGGAGAACGTGCTTGATGAGGTTAAGCGCCTGGTAGACACTGGAACACGGTACGTGACGCTACTTGGACAGACGGTGGATGCCTGGAGAGAGAGTGGAAGTAGGTTCTGTGATCTCCTGGAGCGTGTATCCGAAGTTGCGCCCCGGGTGTGGTTCACAACCAGTCATCCGTCGAATATGGAAGATCGAACACTCAAGTTGATCGGTGAGAAGGATACGATTGTCAAGAGGTTACACCTGCCGGTACAATCAGGTTCAGACAAGATGCTTAAAGTGATGCATCGGGGCTATAAGTCAGAGAGGTACCGACGTAAGATCGAGGTGTTCCGGGAGGCCGTTTCGGATGGGACTCTGAGCACTGACATCATAGTCGGCCATCCGGGGGAAACGGAAGGGGACCACGAACAAACTTTACAGCTTATCGAGGATTGTTCTTTTGATTCAGCATACATCTTCAAATTCTCCCCGAGGTGCGGGACAGAAGCTGCAGAACTTCCGGGAGCAGTGCCCGATGGCGTAACGCAGAGGAGGTTTTTGGAGATCTTGCGAGCCGTCGAGAGGAACGCCTTCTCCTGCAATCAGAGCAAGATCGGGGCTACCGAGGATATTTATATTCGCCATGCGCGCACTGGAGATGGTAAAGCTGTAGGTGAAACGTGGAGTGGACATCCCGTCCACGTCCCCACGGATGCCGAACCCGGACGGTATGTGACGGCGCCGATCTCTGGAGCAGGGCCTCACGTCCTATATGCTGGAGAGCCACTCGGTAAATCGCACTGACACAGCGCTCAGCAGAAGAAGAAAGGCTGTCGTCGTCTGCGGTCCTACAGCCGCGGGCAAGAGCAATCTCGCTGACGCCTTAGCTGAGCACCTCTCGCAGGCTTGTGGAGCTTGGGTGCCGGTGATCCTGATAGACTCAATGCAGGTCTATAGGGAGATACCACTTATCACTAATCAAGCCCGTAAGCGACCCGCAGAGCTAGTCGGGGTTGTGTCCGTGAGCGAGGGATGGACGGTCGCACGGCACAAAGAATGGGCAGACGAAGTTATCGGTTCCCTACCGCACGATGTACCTTTCGTCCTAGACGCTGGCACTGGTATGTACCTGAATGCTCTCATCCTCGATATCCCCCTCGCCCCGAAAGTGCCCCAGGAGGTTCGCGCAGAGGCGAAGAGGCTCGCGATCGGGTCTGAGAATCCTCGACGCGAAACCAGAGGATGGGAGCTCAAGCTTGTAGGAGCTCCACAGCGGGGTTCAATCTGGGTCGGAGACCTTCGCTATGACGCAGCCTTTTTCTACCTTCGTCCTGACAGAGATAGCCTTAGCCGGAATATACATCTCCGCTCGTCGAGGATCGTGCACGATAGCATCGAAGAGGCCAGGACACTCAAAAGGTGCGGCATTGTACTCAATGCCTCAGTCCGCGAGGCCATCGGTGTG
This sequence comes from Rubrobacter sp., assembly GCA_019247245.1. GTDB lineage: Bacteria > Actinomycetota > Rubrobacteria > Rubrobacterales > Rubrobacteraceae > Rubrobacter_F. Next base: position 4,599 of record JAFAPF010000129.1, read on the forward strand.
AAAGAGATGCTCCTCTGCGCCTCCGGCAACCTTTCCAGCACTGAAGCACAACAAATTATCGCAACTCGCACTCGAAAGCTAGCTCAGCGACAGATTCGGTGGTTCGACAAACTAGCACGTACCCTCCCGGACCCAGTCAGTTTACTTACTGCAGAGAGCCCCATG
>JAFAPF010000140.1 GCA_019247245.1 Rubrobacter sp.
CAGGGCGACAACAACTCGGGTAACCAGGGCAACGACTGGGGGGACCAGGGCAACAACAACTCGGGTGACCAGGGCAGCGGCTGGTGGGACCAGGGGGGCGGCAACGACTGGGGGAACACATCTTGCAGTTGGTACTGGAGCGACTGGGACGGCTGGACCCAATGGTGCTGGAGCCCTTGGTGGGGATGGTACCAGCAATAGTATCAATCTAGCTCTTATGAAAAAGGGGTTGGGGCTATTCAGCTCTGCCCCCTTTTCATGCTCTAAGTACAAACAGGTAAATTCCGAGGGGTGTAAGCTTATGGGCGAAGGAGGAGCCCGTGAAACCCATCGAGATTCCTGCGCTCGACCCGGAACAGCTCACCGCCTTGAAGGATCTGTACCGCTCCACCCGCCAGGCGCGGCTCAGGACGCGCGCCCAAGAAATGGTTCTGCTGGCTGCCCAGCGGCGCATGAGCGCAGATCGCCGAGATCGTGCGAGCAAGTGAGGAGACGGTGCGCCGCGCAAGGTGACGGAGGAGTATCGCGAGCTGTTGGTGGAGGTCGTCCGCCGCCGTCCCCGCAGCCTGGGGTTGCCGTTCTCACTTTGGACCTTGCGGCGGCTAGCCGAGCACATGGCCGAACGAACCGGCATCCGGGTGGAATACGAGACCGTCCGCGTGCACCTTAAGGAGGCAGGTATCGTGCTCAGCCGCCCCCAGCACACCATCACCAGCCCCGAATACGCGCTCAAAAAAAGGCGCTCGAAGAAACCCGCGACTCTTACTGCCCTTATTCATCCGGTTACCTAGAAGGCTGAGTTCTCGGAAGCCAGTATCCAAGATCCTGCATAGCCCCGGTCCTATAGCCCCCGATATCGGCCGCTTTCGCGCCTATCCTCGAAGTACCGGCGACTAGATGTTGTGGGGCTGGATAGATATTCGCTGATCTGCATGAGATCTAAGAACCTCGTGTGGGATGGGTTCCCTAAAATTTTCGAAATTGGGTGGAGGCGCAGACCTACCGGGATGAAATTTCGAGCCTTCCCTGGCCAGAGTTGCCGATGGAGACGGTTACGGCTATCTTGCAGATCCTTGAGGGGCGGGGAGAACTGGAAACGGAGAGCTAAGGAAAAGGTAGGTAGAGGATGCGGCGGTGGATAGGAATCGGGTGCGGCGGGCTGATAGGGATCGCCGTGGTGCTCGTGATACTCGTGGTGATAGTGAACGCCCTGAACGGCGGCGGCGGCACGACCCCTCTGAATCCCTCCCCGCCAGCGAGCCTTCCGTCCTCGGCCCCGCCGCCCGTGCCTTCCCTGCCCGCTGCCCCCGCCACGAACCCCAAAAACTCCGACACCGCCACGATTCGGGTATCGGGCACGCTCGAAACCCTTTTAGCGGCTCCTACGGCACGGCGGCAAACGGCTAGACGACCGTAGACGGCACGCTAACCGACCAGCCAACCGAGTATCAGGTTCCGATCAAGACCGGGGCGTTCAGTTTCGATGCGGTCTCCGCGACCTTCCAGAAAAAGTCTGGCGACGCCGCCGACTTGAAGGCGGAGATAGTTGTGAATGGCCAAACCAAGAAAACGCAGGACACGACGGCGCAATACGGCGTCGTGTCCTTGACGTGGAATATCAACGAGTAAGAGGAGGATGGGGCCAATGACGAAACGAGGGGTGTTGGTGCTGCCGGCGGTTTTGCTCGCAGTTGCAATGCTGGCGCTGAGTGCGGCGACGACAAGCGCTCAGACGACGGGAAACTACGTGCCGCAAGACCCGAGCACGCTGCCACAGGTGCCAGGTTGCACGTGGTTCCCGGACTCCCAGTACCCCGGCATGTACCAGGACTGGTGCGGCCCCGACAGCGACGGCAACTGGTACAGGCCCTACGACTGGTACCTCTTGACCGGAATCTGGCCGCCCGACTACGGCATGGGTGGTGGCTAGGACTTGGGTCACGAAGGCAACTCCTCCCAACCGATGTGTCCGGTCACCTCTTCGGCAGCTTCTGGCTGACCTTGGGCAACTTCTTCGTTGCGCCTACGCTCTTCCTCTTCGCGCTGATCCCGTTCAAAACGCTCGCACGCATGGCGCTCTCTATGATGCGGCGCCCCGCTGACCGTACAGCGCGTCGGCGCTTTCCGGGTGGTGCTCGCAAAGGTGCTCGCGCAGCCCGCGCTTGTCGGCGAGCATGTCTCCTAGTTCGCTGCACCACAGCTCGGGGTGAGGCTCGGCGACCCTAACCGCTTCGAGCGGGATGCCAAGATATGCCCACGCACGCGCCTCCCGCTCGTCATCCTCGTGTGCCATTCCCTCCTGCTCGAGCTCAAAGCTCGCCGTGATAAACCGCGCAACGTCGTCTAGCGAAGCGGCGCGGGCACACTCAAAAATGAGTTGTATCGCAGCGTGGCTGCGGCGCTCCTCGAGCTGGGAGATACGCGCGGCGAGGCTACCCATGTCGACTCCTCTTCGGAGTGGTCTGTGACTCGAGCAACGCCAAACGCTCCTCAAGCTCGCAGGTTTCGCGGATTCTTCGCTCGACCTCAACCGCCTTCAGCAAAACGTTGTAACCCTGGAAAGCAACCGCTCCGACCCCGCGCTCTATAGTTCCAGCGTACACGCACTCCACGACCTCGCGAATGGAGCGCTTGATTTCCGCAAGCTCGCCCGCACCTCGCGCCTTCCCACCGCGACGCCCCCTTTTCTTGCGGGCTTCGGCCGTCTCCGGTGCATGATTCCAGCAGTAACTACCGTTAGTAGCATCGAGCTTACAACGCTCTCCGCCCCGCGTTATCCCGTCGCAGCGCACTAACTACCGTCCCTTCCCCCCTATTGCCCCAAAAGCCTAAGCGCAGCCTGTCTGCGCTGTTATTCAGCACGTGGCGTGCAGATCTAGAGCTGGAGGTACGGGGCGGAGAAATCTCTCCCGCTATGGAGGCCCACAGATCTAAGTATCGGAGCCTATTTCCGGCCCTCGCATTGCTTATAGAAATAGCCGACAGGGCGGCCGTCAACGAGCTACCTACCCAGGTAACGGAGACTAGTGCTGCTCGGGCGATGGGTTGGTGTGAATATCTCGAGGGCCAC
>JAFAPF010000362.1 GCA_019247245.1 Rubrobacter sp.
ACACACAAGAGCAGTATGTGCAATAATGCATGTGTAATAATGCATCTATTGTCAATGCGCAACCGCCGACCGTCGCCTCGTCGCGCTGGCCGGCCGAGCTTGGGGCAAGACCTCTGAAGAGGAGAAGGCGATGATGAAACTGAATCATCTCAATCTCACTGTCACTGACGTGGTGGAGACGCGAAAGCTCTTCGAAACGTATTTCGGCTTCACGGGCTCGAAAGAGGTAGGCAACGAGAAGTTCGCCCTGTTGTTTGGAGAGGACGGGTTCGTACTCAACTTGATGAGAGGCGCTCAGGTCAGCTATCCCGAGACTTTTCATGTCGGCTTCGTCCAAGAGAGCGAAGAGCGGGTGAACGAGATCAATCGGCGCTTGAAAGAGGACGGATTTGGTGTGGATCCGCCGCGAAAATTTCATGGCGGCTGGACATTCTATTTTCGTGCCCCTGACGGATTTCTCATCGAAGTTGTGCACCAACCTCAGGTAATACCCGTCGATCCTTAATGAGCCCTCGGTTTGCTCGCACTAAGAAAACAAAGTTGTCAAGGAGGCGGACGCCTCTATTTACCGAGTCGCCCAGAAGGTTAGTCTTCTCGGAAACTGATATCCAGGAAGGTGCATAACACTCACTCGCCCGGAGCGTAAAACGAGCTTTGGTACTCATCGCAGCGGTACGCTCGACCACACCAGATAGGGATGTTCGATAAGGATGCGGCTCTGAAGTGGGCTGGGGAGTGTACCGTAAACGTTAGGAAGGAGCGCGTGCAAATGGATATGGGGCTTCAAAATCGGGTAGTGTTCATTACCGGTAGTTCATCGGGTATTGGACGAGCCGCTGCGATAGCCTTCGGGCGCGAAGGTGCGAAGGTGGTAGTAAGCTACCATAACAATCGGAGGGGAGCAGAAGAAACAGCTGTGATGGTCTCCGAGGCAGGTGGTGAGGAGCCTTTAGTCGTACATTACGATTTGGCCGACGACGATTCTATTCGTTCAGCCGTCGAGACTATTATCGAGCATTGGGGCGCTGTCCATGTACTGGTCAATAATGCCGTCCAGAGGGCTAGCACGGGTTCACTAAGGGAAGCCTTGCCCTTTGAGCAAGTGCCTCAGAAGCAGTGGCGCTCAATGATCCGAGGCTCGCTGGAGGGACCTTACTTAACCATTCAAACAGTACTGCCCTCGATGCGCAGAGAAGGGTGGGGCCGCATTGTGAACATATCCTCTGGGCTAGCGGAACGTGGCCGGCCAGGAGCCGGCCCGTACGCTGCTGCAAAGGCAGGACTGCACGGTCTTAGTCGTACCCTTGCTAGAGAGCTAGCTGCAGACGGAATTTTGACCAATGTAGTAACGCCAGGGCTAACGTTAACGCAGATGGCAGCAGAAAACATACCCTCAGAGATCATGGAACAGGTAGCTGCTCAAACACCCACAGGTCGCTTATCTGTGCCAGAAGACGTGGCTTCATTGATAGTCTACCTTTGTTCGGGAGCCAATGGCCACATTAATGGAGAAATCATCAGGGTTGCAGGCGGATTGTAATGTTGCGTGTCACGTAAGCAAAAGGATCGGTTCAGAGATGGGTCTAAACCTATCACCTTATCTGTGGGACACTCATCGCCGTGCCTCAAAAAGGAACGGTGTTGGGACAGACGGAATCCTCCTACACGGTAGAATCTACCATTCTTGTTCTGCCGGCACGGAGCGCCCCGAGGGAATCCAATTACCATCAATGCCCCAACTGATGATCCGCTTTGGCTTGATGCGAAACATCGCCGAGTCAAAACTGCCCATGAGCTCCTCCCTGCTACTCATCAAGATTTCGGCTTCGCCGCGAATTTCAATCCCGCGTGCCGTCCACGGGTTGACGGAGACGAGGTCGTCAACAAGGATTGCAACTCGCGGGTTACGCTGAACATTGTGGAATTATTTCGATTTGGAAAAATGGTGACTCCCAACGTCAATCGTGTCTTGGTCGGGGTTGTAACGAAATGATGGAGGCACGACGTGCGGCTGACCACTCGGACTGACCGTAGCAATGCGAGCCAATCGCTAGCTCTGTAGATAAGAAATTTCGGCGGTTGTAAGGCACCCATGTTTACACCTCCAATGCAAGCCAATCTTGTTCCAAAACTGCTCCCAGCGCATTAGTCATTCCTCACTCACGGTGGGATGAACTCCACTATGGAAGCTATCTATTACGGGGTGCCAATGGTCGTTGTACCCCAACAACCCGAACAGGCAACGACTGCGGCCCGAGTAGCCGAACTGGGTCTTGGGATCTCCTTGGAGCCTGGGCAGGTCAGCGCAAGCACAATGCGTGACGCTGTAAAGCAGTCGGCAGCGACGTAGGCTATCGAAGCCGCATCGCCGGCATGCACCAAGCGGCGCGCCATGCCGGGGACTATCTGCGGACTGCCGACGTTGTAAGGAGTTCGGCTACCAGCATAGTGTTGCTAAGAAAAAAGAGTGAAACAAAGCTCTAAAAACTTGGGGTTTGAGGTAAGAAACAAGAGGACAGAAGGATGACTACACTGTGGATAGAGAACAGATATTGACGTTTAACGAGAAGAACATCGCCGAATTCCGCTCCAACGGCGGTCGGATCGCTGCCTTCGGCGATGCCCCGGTTCTGCTGCTTACCACCACGGGGGCGAAATCAGGGCAGCCGCGCACTAGTCCGATGATGTATCTCGCTGACGACTACGAGTCAAACAGGGTCTATGTGTTCGCCTCCGCAGCTGGCGCCGACAGAAATCCAGCGTGGTTTCACAATATCGGCGCTCATCCGAAGAACCTCGTTGTCGAGATCGGCCGCGAGAAGATGACTGCCGATGCTGAGGTGCTGGCCGATCCGCAACGCGCAGGTGTACGCCGTACAAGCTAGCCGCTACCCGAGCTTCGCCGACTACCAGAGGAAAACCACGCGCCCTATCCCCGTCATTGCACTAACCCTGCACCGCTAGCGGGCAGCATAAGAAGGCGTGTTGTAACCTCCTGCAGATCACAAAGCCCAAATGGCAGCCCGTCGGCTCCTGGGTCGAGCACCTTGAGCGGCACGAGCGCGTGAGCGTGGCGGATAAAGAACTTCAAGAGTGTGTGCACTCCTTTCTCGTTATCGACGCACTACCAGTAAGTCTCTCATTTCGTCGCTGGGGCTCCTCGCGCACTGGAAAGCAGCCGCAAGAGCAGTAACTCTAGCTAAGAGCCTGTTTGGCAAGGGTGAGGGTTAAACCCATTTGGTGTTCTGGTATGTGCGGAGGACCTATCGGATGGCTTGCTTTAATAGAAATGCTGCGAAAACCGAGATATCTACCCCGCAAGAACAGCTCATAAGAGGCTATTCCCCATGTAAAAGAAGTAGATTTGGCTACTCCAAGTCTGAACCTCACTACTTAGCAAACAGGCTCTAAGCAACCTCTACCCAGTCACCTGCCCACTCGTCCACTCCAAGTCCTCCTGTGCCGTGTAGGCGTACAATTAGCGTGTTTCAAAACAGTCGTTTTGGCACACCTTCCCCTACATCTCAAAACAGCGGTATTAGGCGTCAAAATTTGTGCCAAAATCCCTGTCAAAAACAAAATGCCAAAACTTGACAAACCCAGTGAGTTAAGGGCAAAACGTCCCCGATGGTGTCGCGAGACTCCCATAGTAGCTGTGGATTGTGAGGCGCGTGTTTCTCCATAGAGGAATGGACCGCGATTCTCCTCGCTATTTTACAGTCTCATCAATTCTATTCTCTCTTGGTGAGTACCGCCTTGACCGTGATCAGCGAGCGTAAACACGCGAAAACGGAAGGAGGAGTTTGCAGAAGGAAAATTTGATGCTGACAAAATTGAATCATGCGATTCTCCCTCACAACCGGTATATTATTGCTGTGCGAGCATCGAACAAAGCGCAAAGGCTTGTCGGAAACGGCGTCGAGCTGCGCCGCCACAACCGGGCCAACTACCCCTTGTACGCCCGCTGGTACAGCGATGAAGAGATCTGGCACCTCACGAGCTGGGCGGCGGAACCGATGCGACCCGAGGCGGTGGAACGGCTCTTTGAAGAGCGGGAGAAGTCGACCGTGGAAGACTCCTTCGCCATCCACCGGGAAGGAGACGAGGAGCCACTAGGCGTGGTCGGCCTGATGAACATCAGCGAAGCGAACGCCTCGGCGGACTTGAACGTGATCATAGGCGACGAGGAGCACCGGGACAAGGGCTTAGGCACGGAAGCCATACGGGTGATC
>JAFAPF010000111.1 GCA_019247245.1 Rubrobacter sp.
CGGATGCGTTCCGCCGTTCCCTCGAGCAACTTGTCCCCCACCTCGTACCCTAAAGAATCGTTCACGGCCTTGAAATTATCGAGGCCCAGGAACAGCACCGCGACGGCATTCTTGGGCCGACCTTCGCGGGCCAGAGCTTGCTCAAGACGGCTCATGAACAAGGTCCGGTTCGGCAGGCTGGTCAAAGTATCGTGGACCGCCTGGTATATCAGCCTCTCCTCAAGAAACCTACGCTCGCTGACGTCTCGCAGGTTGACCACGATCCCCTTCACGCTCGTCTCGGCCAGCCGATTCTTGCCGCTGACCTCAAGATGACGCCAGGAGCCGTCCGCATGGCGAAACCGGAATTCTAGGAGTAGGTTGGCCCCGGGCCGGCCCGAGCTAGTGGTATATGCTCTGAGCACTCGCGCTACGTCGTCCGGGTGGATATAGTCGAAGACGCTCTTCCCGACCAGCTCCTCGGGGTGGTAGCCTAACACCCATTCGACGGCAGGGCTCTCGTAGAGTATCGTGCCGTCGGCCTTGAGGACCGTGATGATATCCGAGGCGTTTTGCATCAGAAGGTGGAAGCGCTCTTCAGCCTGCCTGCGCTGGACGGCACGGCGAACAGAGCGCTCTAGCAGAGGTGCTTCGATGTGCTCTCTGGTCAGGTAGTCCACTGCTCCGGCATCCATTGCTTCTAGGCCCGCTTCGTGCTCGCCCTCCGCGGTCAGCATTATTACCGGCGCTCTATATCCCCTGCCGACCATTTCCTGCAAGAGTTCCAACCCGCTACGCTCGCCGAGATGATAATTCACAACGTATGCATAGTACCGGTTGCACTTGATCATCTTGAGTGCAGCCTCATAGGACGCCGCCCACTCTAGAACAAACCTTGACCCTTTGGCTTCACAAAGCAAATCGCGGACCATAATGTAGTCCTGCTCGTCAAGGGCGACGAGTAGCACGCTCGTCTGGTAGGCGTATGTTTCAGCTTCCGCTGTCATCAACGGGCAACTCCAGAATTTCTATGTCGATGGTCCGGATCTACCATCTCGATCGACTCTGCACTTCCCCTCTCATAATCTTCATGGAGGCCCTCGGGATCCGTAACCACTAACCATAACAGTGAGAAATTGTGCTGAGAAGCCTAAATGCTCACTCGGATAAAGAATGCCGGGGCATGTGTACAAAAAATGTATCAAAGGTCGTAGACGAAATACAACCTTTGGGTGATGTTTTTGAGCTGTTAGTCGTACGAACATACATCTGTGAGATAGGGCTTTCGCCCCAGGTGGAGCCAGGTGAAAGGTTTGGGTGTATGTTGTACGTTGATTCGGTATTTAGGCGTTGTTGCGAAGCCGCCGGAGTACTCTACCGGTGCTTTCTGGAGGCGAGACCAGCGGTTCAGGGGATCTTCCTACTGCGTTTTCTAGCTGGTGCTTCTTTCGCTAACCCTCTTGTCGTCGGTGGAGTAAAGCTCTCGCTATTGATAGGAGCAGCGCTCTGGGTCTGCGCGACGTTATCGGTATACATATTTAACGGGGTCATGGATGTCGAGGAGGATCGGATCAACGGCTCTTCGAGGCCGGTGGCGCGCGGAAAGCTGAAGATTGCACATGCTACAGGGGTGACCGGGGGGCTCGCTGCTCTAAGCGTTATAGGCAGCTTCGGCCTGGGGAGCACTATGGTGTGGAGTGTCGTCGCGTTGCTCGCTCTGGGGTGGCTGTACTCAGGTCCGCCCTTCTACCTGAAGCGTTCACCTACGGGGTGGACAATTATGGGGATAATAGTGGCCTATATAACCTACAACGTCGGTTATGTAGCAAACGGAGGTGGAAGCGCCGTTTACTCCCTCTTCATCTTTGCTACGATAATGGCGCTATGGTTGGGGCTCGTGAGCCAGACGAAGGATCTCTCCGATATCGAAGGCGACAAGCAAGCTGGGCGGAGAAGCGGACCGGTGATCTGGGGTGAGAATGCAGCGCGGCTAGTTTACTCAGGGGTGGCACTCTCCCTTGGCGGAGGGTACATCCTGGCCGCTGCATTTTTTGCACCAGGTTTGCTGATTCCAGCCCTCGTGCTGGCGTTGGGGGCAGTGGTCGTTACGGCGATCGCGCTCGGTCCCTGGAGCAGAGGGGAAAAGTCGAGACGCAGAAAGCCATATAAGGCATTCATGCTCACCCAGTATGGCGCGAACTTAGCGGTTGTGCTCTGCTAGCGTGAAGAAGACCACATAAGTATGGATCAGCATAGATCGAAAATAAATCATTCAAGGTAACACGAAAATACCTGATTTAGGGGGTCTACCTGATCTCCCCGCAGAAGCATGCTACCATTGTAGCGCTGTAAGGGGGTTCTTCTCCGGCGGGAAAGAGTAGGAAGCAGAAGATAAGGCAGTAACATACTCCGCTAAGAGGAGAGTTGATTACGAAACGGGAAGGTTATGATACAGTGTGATCGGGCACGAAACCTTCACAGGTCACCTGGATATGGTCGCCGACCTCCTTGAGGCACGTCTCGAGGAGGTCATCGCGATTTATGAAGAAAGGCTACGCGCCATCAGAAGTCCTCTAATCTCTGAAACGGAAACGCGCGAGCAAGTGATGGCCCAGGCGCGGTCGGTACTGAAAGAGGTTACGGGAACGTTGCGCGGAAGGGGAATGTCTTCTGATATGCAACAAGGCGCAGCTTATCTGTCCGAGAATATAGGGGTTTCGAGGGCTAGTGGTAGCGTACATGCCTTCCATTCCCTTCGGGCCGTGGTGGCTTTCTCCGAGGCAACACTGGCAGTGCTCGTTGACAATCTACCCCCATCTCCGACCTCAAGGAGTGAGGTAGCAGCGGTAGCCCTGACTATCCAAAATAGCTTTATGGAACGTGTTATGAGAGCAGCTATGGCATACGCCAATTATCTACTCGAGAAGGCTCACGCATCCCATGCCGACGAGCGGCGGAGAATTAGCAGAGAGCTGCATGACAGAGTAGCTCATTCCATAATGGTGGCGTTCCGGAGCCTGGAGCTTCACGAGGTCTACGAAGGCAAAGATCCTGCGAAGGCTCAGGCAAAGTTAGAACTCGCCAAGAGTACCACGCAAGAAGCACTCGAACTGACCAGGAGCCTATCGAGGGAACTACGCAGCACGTCGGCAGGAGAAGGGCTAGAGATAGCCCTATCGGAGCTTCTCAGCATTAGCGTACCTTGGGAGATCCAATCCCGGGTTTCGGTTGAGGGTGATGAGTCGCTGCTCATGCCCCAAGTACGCGACGAGTTGTTCTTAACCCTTCGTGAAGGTATAAGGAACGCCGTGACGCACTCCAAAGCCAGTACCATAATCGTCGAGGTGGATATCGCCGAAAACCAGGTCAAGGCAGCCGTCGAAGATGACGGCAGTGGGTTTATACTCGGAAGGAAGGAGCCCCGTACCACTGGCGGTACGGGGCTCGCCTCCATGAAGGAGCGTACAGCGCTTCTCGGAGGCACCTTATCCTTAACGTCCGAACCTGGGGCAGGTACGAGGATCGAGATCTGTTTGCCTTTGCTGCCTGGGAGCCGGCGTTGAAGGGAAATGACGACCTTATAAAGGTGCTCTTAGTGGATGATCATGCTCTCTTCCGCGAGGGCGTAGCAGAGATTTTCGACGCAGAAGAGAACATGCAGGTGGTTGGGGAAGCCGAGAACGGCTTGGAAGCCATCACGTTGGCCGCAAAGGAAACGCCGGACGTGGTGATCCTAGACGTGGAGATGCCTGTGATGGGAGCGGAGATGGCCATCGACCAGATCTTACACGCCTCGCCCTCCTCGAAAGTGCTCGTGCTCACCATGTACGACGAGCCCCGCCTGGTTAGAAAACTCCTGGCGCTAGGAGCTCATGGCTACATCGTCAAGAATGCAACGCGGGAAGAGCTCGTTGCCGCGGTACACACCGTGTATAGGGTTGAGAACCGCGTCGTTTTGTCGGTGTCTCGTAACACCGCCGATAGGTTGGAAGGGGCAGAGAAAAGCTTGCTCTCCCGCAGAGAGCTGGAGGTCTTGTTGCTTACAGCAAGAGCAATGAGCAACAGCCAGATAGCCTCTGACCTCCACATCTCAGAAGGCACGGTCAAGCGCCATCTCACCAACATATATGCGAAGTTGGGTGTCTCTTCCAGGGCGGACGCTGCAAACAAAGCCCTCATGCGTGGGTTGATAACGTTCAGGGATCTCTCCGAACCTAGTAATAAGTAAATCTTCTAAGCTCGAAGACGTACGCCTCTATCGGCGTGGAGCCGCGGGTCGAAGAATATCTTGTGCGGCGCAAGTTCGGGGCTAAAACCCTCTGCAGATAGGCTCAGATCATAGACTTCCTGCTCATGAAGCAACACCCAGGCACCTTCATAATAGATGCCTAGATGGATCAAAGGCGACTTAAGTTGCAAACTCGGCGCACCTTCTCTACCGTGGCAAATGGAAAAGCAAGACCGTTGCGCACGACAGCCTCGGACATCAGCTCGAGTTCCAGGGAGTATTACGCGTGCATGTGCAGCTCCGCCTCCGGAATGCTCTGAATCAACTTTTCCATCGAGTGTGCTTCTTTTCAACCGCCCGGCAGCTCTAGTGGAAAGGTGGATGCACCTGGTACTGTGTTCTCAGGTCGCCTCCAGAACAGTGATTACTCGCACCCCGTAGGGTGATCTCCGCTCCCACGATGATCAACACTAAGCCGATGACCGCCGCAACCGTCAGAGATTCACCAAGTAGAAGCACTCCATATAAGAGTGCAAATGCAGGGGTCAGATAGGTTGCGAGCGATGCTCGTTCTTCCCCGATCTGGTCGATGAGCGAGTAGTAGAGCATGAAGGCCACCGCGGTGCAGAGCAAGCCAAGCGCAATTACTGCTAGCACTGCCCAGGCACTGGGCAGCTCACGAGGTGCCGTGACCACAGCTACTGGTAGCGTCAGCAGCGCCCCCACGCTGAGCGCGAAGAAGCTCGTCGTGCTTGCCGGGATACCCTTGTCCTTGTACTGCAGTGCCACGACGAAGCTCGACAACCCGCCACTGGCCGCCGCGCCAAGCACAGCCAGCGCGCCAAACAATTGACCGAGCGAACCGATAAAGTGGGCCCCCACAACTAGCGCGACGCCAATCAGCCCAACTATGAGCCCAGCACCTTGGCGGCGGTTTACCTCCATGTTGTGAGCGAGCACTGGAGCAAACAGCGCGATGAATATCGGTGCTGTCGAGGCCAGCACGCCCGCAAGACCAGAAGGCACTGTTAATTCACCAAATGCTATCAACATAAACGGTACGGCGATCGCTGACGCTCCGAGCAACAGAGCTGGGCCGGGCCGCCGCAGAATATCGTTGAGCTTGGAACGTGCCTCTCCTCCTTCGATACGTACGATTATGAAGAGCCCAAGCGCCCCTATTGCTGCCTGAAAGAACGCGACCTCCACCGCCGAGAAATCAACAAGAGCGTACTTGACTAACAAGAATACGCCACCCCAAAGGGCCGCCACAAGGACAAGCTGGACGATCTGGCGGGGCGTCATCGCTAATCGACCAGTCGGATAAATTCGTGGTAGCCCTGCCACTCGTGCACGAATTCAGTATAGCTCACCCTTGTCTGGTTCACCTCGCTTGACCAACAAGCGAAACCATAAGGAGAACCCCTTTTCGAGCACCATCTTTATCTCTCCTTTGGGGCGCAGCGTAACGGAAGGTTGTGGAACCGTCTGGCACTCCGGAACCAGCCTAATACGGAACTTCTTCACTATCGTCGCGAGTAAGAGATCCGCTCAGTTATGGCGAGCGAATTATCGATACACAGTACCTTGACAAAGGTTTGAGCGCTTCTGGCCAACCCTAGAGGACACTAGACGGTTCTGTGTCAACATCCAGCATTACTAATTCCTTATCTCCGTCCACAGGTATGCTCTGGCCGGGACGGATCCGCTGGCTGGCATTCCCTGTCTCTAGTACCGCAGGGATGCCGAACTAGCGGGCGACGATTTGAGCCGTGGGCCAGGATGCCCCCGACGTCGGTCACCAGCCTGCGCGCCTGCGCGAAGAGAGGTGTCCAGGCTGGCGTCGTCGGGCACACAAGGATCGTACCCGGCTCTATCCTAAAGAAATCGCTCGGCGACGATGACTCGTTGCCGCGTTCGTGGGTCATGGCCGGGTCGCTTCGCTGTTGCCTTGAGGCTTAGCAGAACCGGTAAAGGGTCATCGACTTGCGTAGGCGCAACGAAGTCTAGATTATGGACCTGGTGGCCGTACCGGTCGAGGTGCCTTGAGAAGGTGGCTAGCCAGGTTTGGTCCGCCGACTTGTCTCCATCCACTCGGGTAAAGCTACGGCGGGCGTAGCAGCGACGAGTGTTCGCAGCTCTTCCGATGCACGAACCTGCTCGGCCAACCCCTCCAGCTGGGTTTCGGCGTCCACCGTAGGCGATGGGAAGCCCTGTAGAAACTACCGCTGGTCAGGCTACGGCCGGGCGCTGCCACCGCTAGGAAGCGGTTGACCAGTGCGTCCGATATCTTCGCGGCGCCTGTCATCAGGGCGCAGGCAAGCCAGTACCGAGCGTCATCTGGGGCCAGCGCACGCACGGCTGCCAAGAGGCGTTCGTCGGGCGCTTCGTCCGAGTTCAATGCCTTCCCTTGCTCGATCGTGGCTAGGTAGGAGGGCAACGCCTGCTCGCGTCAGTAAGCCGGTCCCTCTCGAAACAAGATCCGAAATTCATCGAACGTGAGGCGCAATATTACCGGGATCGCGCTCCAGTTAAGCTTGTAGTTGGCCCGCGAGTAGGCGTAGCCGCTGATGGTGGTGAAGAAAGGTCGATCGGCAAAGTCCTCGAGGCGAAAGCATATCCAACGGAAGAACGCCATCATAGCATCGATCGAGAGCTCCAGGCCCTCGCGCACGTACAGCTCGAAGAGCGGCGAGAGCGATTTTGGCATGTTTTCGACCACCTGTCGGCGCCACCAAGCTGAGTTGGGGAAGGGTGGTTCCCAGCGGACATCTTCGAGCGGCGCGGGCGGTAGGTTGGTGATCGGCCGTGCTTAGAGCACCCACAGCTGCCCGCTGGCGTACGCCGACTCGATGTCCTGCGGGCCGCCGATGTGACGCTCGACCTAGAGCCCTACCTCGACCAACTGCGAAAGTTGCGTATCACCGAGTGTGGGTTGGGCTACTTGTTCCGGGTCGAGTGAGCACTCGGTCATGCCATGCTCCGCCAGAACGGTCTGCACCTCTTGACGTCCGGTCTGCCGATTCCGTATCGGCAGGGTCGCACGATCAAGCCTGAAGCTGTCGGGGGTGGTTAGGCTGCTTACGACCACTTCCCCAAGGCCTAACGCCGCGTTGATAACGCTCTCGTCTCGCGCGCCGTTGACGGGATTGGTGGTGAACAAGATGGCAGACACCTCCGCAGGCACCAATCGCTGGACCACGACTGCGACGGCAGACCGCTCGTGACGAAAGCCCTGGCGCTCCCGATAAACACTGGCACGCGCCGACTATAGCGAGCCCCAACAGCGTCGTAACGCGTCGAGCAGCTCATCCTCGCCGCGGACGTTTAGCGACGTCGCCTGCTGACCGGCAAAGCTGGCGCCGGCCAGGTCTTCGGTGGCCGCACTAGAGCGTACCGCGACCGCGGGTGTACCGAGCGCGCGGTAGGCGTCCAAGATCGATCTAACCAGGTCGGCTGGCTGGTAGTGACAGGTCCTCTAAGAGCGTAGCGACACGGGCCGAAGCTGTCTCGGCCGAGGCGGGGTCATCAGCCCCTACCTCCCGTAACACTTTATTGATCGCGTCAACAAGACCAACCTCCGCTAGGGCGTGGCGGTACGCTGTAGTAGTCACGCAGAAGCCGGGGGTACGGGGAAACCCGCGGCGAGCAGCTCACCGAGATTAGCTCGCTTCCCCCCGGCGCGCTCGACGGCATACAGGCGCACTTCCTTGAGCCATACGACTTCTTCACTTCCTAGAAACATTGGTTTATCGTGCAGCTCTCCCACGCTCGGCACCAGCCCTTTGTGGCTCGCGGTGGTTGTGGGCATTCTTTTCTGGGCTCATGTATGTTTACCTTCGCCTTGCTCTATTCGCCTCGGCTAGATGATATTCGCATAAGGCAACCTCGACCGAGCAGGGCTGCCGGTGATTTATCCGCTTTTCGGAGACGTCTACTTCGGCCAACAGCAAAAGGCCGAAGCCTCTCCTCCAGGGCCCCAGCCTAGTGAGTAGTGTCGTCAGAACGATCCGCTTCAAATACTCTAGGTAGCTCCGCGACTTCTCCTATAGCTCTCCCTTATCGTGTCGCCGAAGTACTTCCTGCTACTAGCAGCGGTGTCTCTCTCATCCTCCGGTGGTTCATCATCTGGAGACCCGTCTGCTATTCTCGTCGGCACTTCCTCCGCTGTTGGAGCATCCGGCGAGGCCTCCGCCCTCTCCGGGGGCGCAACGTCTACGTCCGGTGAGACGATCGCCTCTGTGCGCAGATGTTCCGCCTGCGGCGGAACATCCCCGGTCGTACCCTCCGTCGGCACGCTCACCTGGTCCGCCTAGGCTTGGTCCTCTCGCTGAGCCTCCGCTGACCGCGGAGGGATATCTCCCGGCGTGGTTTCGGGTGGAACGTCTCTTTCGATCGTCTCAGCGCCTTCCGTACTCGGAAGATCTTCGGTCCTCGGAGGAACCTTCTGCGGCACGGAGGGCTCCGGCGATGCTCCGCCTGGAGTCTCCGGTGGAACGTCAGCTGGGGTTTCCAGTGGGAACCCTACCTCGGGTGCAGCCCTCCCGCGTACGTCTATCGGCGAGGTATCCGGCGGAATACCGCGCCCCGCCGTAGCGCCGTCGGCGGGTTCATCCGTCCTCGGAGTCCCGGTCGGTAAGATACTGTCGGGCGGCATGGTCACACCCTCTGGCGGTATATCTCCCGGCATGGTGTCTACCGGGGCGCCTTCCACTGCTGCTCCTGACACACCCCCACCGATGCCCAAAAGCTCCTTGGCCCTGTTGGCCAGGTCTATCTGCTCCGCCTGTGCCTCCAGGAAGAAGGCCTCTATCTCCTCCCTGCCGGCTACCTCTGCATCCGCAGCGTACATCTCACAGTTCTCCGCACCGTGTAGAGCGTGATAGAGCACAGCGATGAGATTGTAGTGCTCGTCTCTGGTACCGGTGATCTGCTCACCTGGGTCCATCTACTCCTCCTTTCTATTGTTAGCTTGGTTAAGCATTCTGGACATCCCACCCTGGCTTTTAGCCTCGAACAGCGAACCTAACCTGCATGCAAGCGGCATTTTCCAGCTCGCCCTGTCCTAATGCGCACTCTTCAAGAAGAGTGCATTAGCCCCTTCCCGCCCTACCTCGGGCATACCCAAAGCCTCGGGGTTCCTAAACGTCTTCCACCCTGAAGCCGTTCATGAGGAACCCGCGAGGTTCCTAGTTGCCTATTCTCTGTCTCCTCGAAGCTTGTCTATCTGTTCCTGAGCCTGTTCCTGAGCCCTTTCGAGCGCTGCTTGAACCTTCTCCTTAGCACTTTCTTGGGGATCATTCCGATTCTTCTGTAGAACCGGCTCGCTGTTCTGGGTACTCTGCTCTGGAGCGGGCTGTTGTTGAGGATCAGCCTCTTGTTGAGGAGCCGGCTGTTGTTGAGGAGCAGGCACCGAAGCAGGCACCGAAGCAGGCACCGGAGCAGGAGCGGGCTGCGGGATATTAAGCTCCGTGGCAGTTACCTTCGGAGCACTGCTATTTGTAGGGGTATTAGTGGTAGGCTCCACGGTCTTCTTTGGAGCTCCGCGGCTAACAGTGAGGGTTACCGAAGTGCCTGCTTCGACTTCTGAACCCGCCGAAGGATCGGTGCTGAGCACTGTTCCTTCCGTCTTGTCGCTATCCGCCGTGCGATGCTCTCGATCGACGGTCAACCCCGCGTCCTGTAGCACCCCGGATGCTTCTTCAAGGCTCCGGCCCGTGACGTCCGGCACTTTAATAGGAGCCGGTGCTTCGAGGACGGGTGGGCTAGTTAACGCCTGAAGGTTCTGCCATAAGCCTAAGCCCATGGTTCCGGTCACAGCCAAGGCCCCGAGGAGAGTGAGTGCTATGAGCCAAAGGAAGATCTTCCGTCGCTGTTTCTCTTTCTGATGGAGCGGTGGCGACGGAGCCTCGATGCGGGTCTTCTGAGTGGAGGTATGTCCACGCGTAGCCTGGGGCATCGTGGCCCCAACCAACGTCCGCATCGTGGCCGCTGACGGCTTCAGACCATCTTTTACCCGATCCAGATCCTCCAAGAGGCTAGTGGCGTCCGGGTAACGGTCCTTCGGATCTTTGGCGAGCAGCCGCACCGTTACAGCGTTTATCCCCTCCGGGATCGAGGGGTTCACCTCTCGCGGCGAACGCAGGCGGCCTTCCACATGCTGCATCGCGATGCCTATGGGGTTCTCCGCGTCGTAGGGTAACTCTCCGGTGAGCATCTCGTAGAGGACGAC
>JAFAPF010000152.1 GCA_019247245.1 Rubrobacter sp.
TGAAAGTTGTCGTGAGGCCACCACGAGACCGAAAGCCACCCGATGCTCAAGTAAGTAGCCCACGTTAGTAGCTTCGAGCCCCCTGCAGCCCTACGCACCAAGGGTAGTCCGAGCAGAAGAAACGAAATACCCAGGCCGAATGTTACCGCCTCGATCACGCTTAGGGCTATGAAGAACGGGAGCAACCCGGCCGAAGGCTCGGCCATACCCTCCGCCCGATGCCAGAGAATAGGACCAAGTACCAAGGCGCCGATCACGCATAATATGGGGATTATTACTACCTTCACCCACGTCTTCATCAAAAGCATCCTCTCCTTTTCTAAGAAACCATAGGTAGCATCAAAGCTTTACTCACTAATTAGCTTAGCATCTAAGATATACTAGCTGTTAAGCTATATTGCCGTCAAGCGTCTAGAGGAGCGGTTGCGGTGAGAGATTTCTCTCCCAAACTCATTACGGAGTTACTACGCAGGATGAGCGCGACCAGCACGCGCCATGTGGCGATGCTCGCCCAGAAGATGAACCTTAGTCCCATAGAAGTTACTGCGATGCAGCATTTACAGAATACCGGCGGGCTCACCTCAGGGCAGCTTGCCGAGCGTCTATTTCTTACGTCGGGGGCTATAACCGGTCTAGCAGACCGGCTCGAGGACGCTGGCTATCTTGAACGCGTTCTTAATCCCGACGATCGCCGAAGCCGGCTGCTACTGCTAACATCGGAAGGGATACAAGAAATAATGCGCCATCTTGGCCCTTTCATCGAAGAGATGGAGCAAGCAATCGCAGGACTCTCCCCAGAAGAGCGAGAATCTATAGGACGATTCTTAGAGACCGTAATAGTCACTATGGACCCTCTGGAAGCTAAAGCCACGGAATGGTTACTTAAGTAGACACAAGTAGGAGGTTAAAGCAGATGAAGGCTTCCCTAGAAGGTACGACGCTGCATGTTGCGGATGTCGAGCGTTCTTTGGAGTTCTACAAGCGCATACCGGGGGCCAACGTTGAGATACATCGTCCCGGTCAATTCGCGATGCTAACTCTCGGGAAGTCTCGGCTTAGCCTTCTTGGCGTAAGGGCTTCAGGAGATTTTCACTTGGAGGTCAGCACAACTCACCTGGATGAACTCTATGAGCACCTGCGCCAAGAGGGCATTGAACCGGAGGGTCCGCCAAAAGCCCGTTGGGGAGATCGCTCTTTCTTGGTTAAGGACCCGGATGGGTACTGGGTAGAGTTCGATACCAACCTTTAGGAGTAGACCTTGCACATACATAAGGGACGGTTGTCTTATCAAACACCGCTCCTGTCATACTGAAGGAGGTCTCGGTGATGCAGCAAACCACACTCTTCGGCGGACTTTTTGGTGACGATAAGAGGAGGTACTTAGGGCAGTTAGCCGAGGGATTTATTGCTACCCAGGTAGTCGCAGTGACTGCACGCTTGGGCGTGCCCGACCTTCTAGCTGACGCTGACCAGACAGCTGAGGAGTTGGCTGGTGCCATCGGTGCCGAACCAGACCCGCTGGAGCGGTTGCTGCGAGCTGCGGCAGGATTTGGCCTGCTCACCCAGGACGAGAATGACCGGTTTACGCTCACCGAAGTGGGGCAGTTCCTGCGCACGGATGCCACCGGAGGGCTGCGCGACTTTATCGTTGGCTTCACCGGTCCGCCGTTGTGGCAGTCGATGGGCCAGCTTGAGAATGTAGTCCGAAACGGACACTACTCTGACGCTACAGATGATGCCGCGAGCGGAATGTGGGCCTATTACCAGCACCACCCAGAAGAAGCCCGTTGGTTCGCCCGAGCTATGAGCAGCCTCACCACTCGTCTGGCAGGTGAAGTAGTCACAGCCTATGATCCCTCTGGCTTTGAGCGAATCGTAGATGTGGGAGGCAGTCGAGGCACACTGCTTATGCACCTGCTGCGTAGAGCGCCGCAGGCCACAGGCGTGCTCTGGGACCGCTCAGAGGCACTGGAGGAAGCGCCAACCGTATTGGCCGAAGGAGGAGTAGCGGACCGCACTGAGGTTGTCGCGGGCGACTTCTTGGAAGCTGTGCCAAGGGGAGGGGACTTGTACGTGATAAGCCAGGTGTTGCACAACTGGGAAGATGAGCAAGCCCGTACTATCGTGAGTAACTGCCACCGGGCTAGTCAGCCGGATAGCACCTTGCTCGTTATTGAGCCGCTGTTGCCCACCGACTCACAGCCTTCCCCAATGCACGTACTCGACCTGCTCATGATGGTAGGGCCGGGTGGTAGAGAACGCAGCCGCGAACAGCACGAGGCACTTCTAGCCTCAGCAGGCTACACGCTCACCCGCGACATCGCGTTGACACAAGGGTTTCCACCCTGGCACATCCTGGAGTGCCGACGAACCTAGCTGAAGTAGTACAACGCCGTCTATGATCGGCGGCATGACCCGCTATCCTCTCAATTCGCACAAGGGGGATTCTCCGACCAGCTCTATTCTAAAAACGACCGTTTATGGCACAAACCTCAGTATCGAAAAGGAACGTTTTCGGAACACGTTACTCCCCCACTAAAAACTGACGGTCTTACGCTTACAGAACTGTTTCAAAACCCATACC
>JAFAPF010000333.1 GCA_019247245.1 Rubrobacter sp.
TGGGGGCCTTGGTCGTCTCAAGCGTGGTACCCGGGCTGAGCCGCTCATACAAGAACTTGGCCGAAAAGATGCTTAAGGTCCCGTTCTACCCCGTGACGACGCGCATGGAGACCGGCATCAAGAACCGCTACGACAATCCGGAGACGGTTGGGGCGGACCGGATCGTAAACGCTGTGGCGGCGGGCCATCATTATGGTTTCCCGGCAATTATCGTGGACTTTGGGACGGCGACGACAGTGTGCGCCGTAGATGCAGAGAGGACTTACCGGGGTGGGGCAATCCTGCCAGGGCTCTATCTATCCTTGGAGGCGCTCATCTCACGGACAGCCAAGCTTCCTAGCGTTGACCTCGAAGAAGAGCCCCTGCCGAAAGCAATCGCTACTAATACCCCAGACTCCATCCGGAGCGGCTTCATCTACGGCTACGCCGGGGCTGTGGACGCCCTAATCCGACGCATGAGCGAGGAACTGGCAACCGACGCCCCGACGAGAGCTTCAGCGGGAAGGCCTTATGATGCTCCGGCAGAGTTGCGCGTACTGGCCACGGGTGGCCCTGCCCCGGTCATCGTACGCCACTGCCGTGAAATCGACGTTCTCGATACGGACCTGACCCTCAAGGGTCTGTATATCCTCTATATGCTGAACGCTCGGTAGGGGCGATCAAACGCTCGTTGACACTCTAAAAGCCCTTCCGTATACTCTCTCGGCTTATGACGATGGATAAAGACCTAGAGCTCGTTACCAAAGAGGGCTTCGAGAAGCTCCAGCAAGAACTAAGGTATCTGACGGAGGTTCGCCGGAGGGAGGTTGCGGATCATATCCGGCAGGCGAGGGAGTTCGGTGATATTACCGAAAACTCCGAGTACGACGATGCCAAGAACGAGCAATACCTTCTAGAGAGAAGGATCAGCGAGGTTCAGCGCCGCCTGAGGAATGCAAAGGTGGTGGACCCGGCTGGAGTGAACGCTGATTCGGTAGACCTCGGCACCCGCGTGACCCTCAGGGTGGTCGGCGAGGAGGAGAAGCGCACTTTTCAGATTGTGGGAACCAACGAGTCCGATCCCGGGAGCGGCAAGCTATCCCACACATCACCTGTAGGACGCGCTGTCCTCAAGCGTCGTGTTGGAGAGAAGGTTACGGTCACGACACCTCGGGGCGCGACCGAATACGAGATAGTCAAGGTGGAGGCAGCTAGCTAGGACAGCGGCACGAATTTACTCTCTAATTCCGTAGCAACTCATCTACTCGTGGAGTAGCACATGAGCGGTAAGCGCACACTTATACCCGACTGGGCTAAAAGAACTACAGAGGATCTATTGGTTACCCACGGTGAAGGTCCGCATGTAGTCGTAACCGGAATCAGCCCCTCCGGTGACATCCACGTCGGTAACCTGCGCGAGGTCTTGGTCGGAGAAGCGATCGCGAATGCCCTCAAGACCTGTGGAGCCGGTGTGCACTTTGTATTCCATGCGGACACCATAGATCCTTTGCGCAGGATAGCTCCCGGTGTGCCCGAGGAGTACGAGCGTTACATAGGTCACAGCGTCTCTCGAATTCCTGACCCCGAGGTGTGTCACGCCTCCTACGCCGAACATTTTCTGGCGCCGTTTGAGGAGGCGCTCCGGCGCATGGAGATAGATATCGAGGTCGTGCGCTCGCACCAGCTCTATGAGGATGGCTTCTACGCTGCGGTGACACGTGAAGCGCTCCTGCATACCGCCAAGCTGCGAGAGATCCTACAGAAGGTCAGCGGGCGGAAGATACCCGAACATTGGTCGCCTTACTTGCCGCGAACCACCGAGGGACGTCTCGGAGGAGTCCGCATTCTGGAGCATCTACCAGAGGAGAACAAGGTCATCTTCGTGGACGAGGACGGATGGGAGGATGCAGCTGACTACTCGAAGGGCGAGGGAAAGCTCGGGTGGCGAGTAGAGCTGGCGGCGCGCTGGAAGGCGCTTTGCGCAACTTTCGAACCATTTGGCAAGGACCACACTAGCCGTGGCGGCTCAACCGACACGGCCGACCAGATGGCTCAGGAGGTCTTCCGATACCCCGTCCCGGGGCGCTACGAGTACGAGTGGATCCAGATAAGAGGCAGGGGCGCGATGAGCAGCTCCAAGGGCATCGTCCTCTTGCCCGGAGAGCTTCTCAAAATAATGTCCCCCGATGCGTTGAGGCGCATGATCCTGGGACGTGACCCTGGACGCGCCCTCGATCTCGACCTGACCGAGGGCTTCCCTCGCTTCATGGATGAGTACCAGGCAAGCAGCGGACAGCTTCTCGTTCCCTTTACTCATCTGGTCACCATCTCTCAGATCGCCAGAGGTGACACAGATGCTGCGGTCGAGATGCTCCTTCAAGGAGGCTACAGGGAAGCAGTTTCAGATCGCGAAAAGCTGGCAGAGAACTTGGCCTATGCCCACAATTGGGCCCAGAATTGGGCCTCAGAGCCACTCAAACTCGGGCTCTTAGAATTGTCGGAGGCGGTGGAGGCAGCTAGGGGCCTTGACGAAACTCAGCTGCAGTACCTTAATGAGGTCGCCAGCTTGTTGGAAGGTAGTATGGATGGAGATACGGTGCAGAGCCTCCTATACACGAAGGCGGCCGAGCACGGTTTGAAGCCAAAGCAAGCGTTCGCTGCAGTTTACACCGTTCTACTTGGCAGGGAGAGCGGCCCCAAAGCTGGTCCTTTCATCGTTAGCACCGGGGTTTGGCTGGCCCAACAACGCTTCCTGGGGGTAATACGGGATACTATGGCCGGCGGGGTCGAAGGATAGAATCTGTTTAGGCCGCTGAGGATGGCTATATATAGTGGTCGCACGAGCGCGTTGCGCTAAACGCGCACCCATTTAGGCAAAACCTTTGTATACTCAGTAAGGGACCGGTGTTTAGAGAATAGAGAAGAAAGTTTTAGGATCATAAGATATAGGAATAGGGCATTGTATAATCTGATTGTTGTTGACAGCCGTATATCTGTCCGGAAAACCGACACGACCACACGAGGTGCTGTAGAGAACGCCCGGGACGGAGGAGGCTCTAGCTAATGTTTGAACGATTCACCGAACGGGCCCGTAAAGTCGTGGTGCTGGCTCAGGAAGAGGCCCGGCACTTCAACCATAACTACATAGGAACAGAGCACCTCTTGCTTGGACTTTTGCGCGAGGATGAGGGCGTGGCGGCCCGCACTTTGAGCTCGCTGAACGTCACCCTCGACGAAGTGCGCGAGCAGGTTGAGAGCATCGTTGGCTACGGCGAGGAGGGATCGGGTGGCCAGGCGCCGTTTACCCCACGCTCGAAGAAGGTACTCGAGCTTGCTTTAAGAGAGGCGTTGCAACTCGGGCACAACTATATCGGCACCGAGCACATACTCTTAGGTCTAGTACGAGAGTCTGAGGGTGTTGCTGCACGGGTATTGTCCAACCTGGGTGTGGATCCGGACAAGGTTCGACGCGAAGTCGTCCGGATGCTTGGCGGGGGCCGATCTCAGCGGGGTCGAGGCGAAGCCAGCGGACGTGGGGTCGAGGCGAAGCGGCCTAAGACTCGTCAGCTCGATCAATACGGACGCAATCTCACAACGTACGCCGAGGAGGGTAAGCTCGACCCAGTAATCGGGCGGAGCACAGAGATAGAGAGGATCATGCAGATCCTCGTGCGGCGCACCAAGAACAATCCCGTAATCATCGGCGAGCCGGGCGTCGGTAAGACAGCCATCGTCGAAGGCCTCGCTCAAGAGATCGCCGACGCTCGTGTCCCGGACATCCTGGCGGACAAGGAAGTTTATACGTTGGACCTTGGAGCTCTGGTTGCAGGCTCCAAGTATCGTGGCGAGTTCGAGGAGCGCCTCAAGAAGATTATGAAGGAGATCACCGACCACGGCGATATCATCCTGTTCATCGACGAGATTCATAACCTCGTGGGAGCAGGAGCCGCCGAGGGTGCCATAGACGCTGCCTCCATTCTGAAACCAGCGCTCGCTCGCGGCGAACTGCAGGTTATCGGTGCTACGACGATCGATGAGTATCGCAAGTACGTCGAGAAGGATAAGGCGCTCGAACGCAGGTTCCAGACTATTCAGGTCGGGGAACCCACGGTCGAGGAAACAGAACTCATCCTGAGGGGCCTCAGGGACCGTTACGAGGAACATCACAAGATCCAGATAACCGACGAGGCTCTCAAAGCCGCATCCGAGCTCGGCGACAGGTATATTTCCGATCGCTTCTTGCCTGATAAGGCAATAGATCTTGTCGACGAAGCGGCGAGCAAGATGCGGATAAAGACAATGTCTTCCCCACCTTACTACAAGGAAGTCGACGAAGAGCTACAGCAGGTACGAACCCAAAAAGAGGCTGCCATAGAACGCCAGGAGTTTGAGAAGGCCGCGCGCTTGAGAGATTCCGAGCGCAAGCTCGCGCTACAGCGTCGCGAGCTCGAACGTAACTGGCGTGAGGGTGACGCCGGTGGCCAGCGGGCTTCTATCGGCGAGAACGAGATCGCCGAGATCGTCTCCATGTGGACGGGTATCCCGGTAAGGAAGTTGACCGAGGAGGAGTCTGCGAAGCTACTACAGATGGAGGAAGCTCTTCATGACCGCGTTGTAGGACAGAACGAGGCTATCAAGGCTGTCTCTCGCTCTATCCGGCGTACCATGGCTGGTCTCAAGGATCCTAACCGTCCTTCAGGATCTTTCGTCTTCCTTGGTCCTACAGGGGTCGGGAAGACAGAGCTCGCTCGTACTTTGGCCGAATACCTCTTTGGCGACCAAGACGCGATGATCCGGCTTGACATGTCCGAGTATATGGAGCGGCACACGGTCAGTAGGCTCGTTGGCTCGCCTCCTGGCTACGTCGGTTACGACGAGGGTGGCCAGCTGACCGAGCAGGTGCGGCGCCGTCCATACAGCGTAGTTCTCTTCGACGAGATCGAGAAGGCTCATCCAGATGTCTTCAACATACTGCTGCAAATACTGGAAGATGGGCAGCTTACTGATGCGCAGGGCCGGACCGTAGACTTCAAGAACATGGTCCTCATCATGACCTCCAACGTGGGGGCTCAAACCATCAACAAGACCAAGTCCTTGGGCTTCGGCTCGAATGAAGAGGGTCTCTCCTACAAGGAGATGAAGAGCAGGGTCACAAGCGAGCTCAAGAAGATCTTCCGCCCCGAGCTTCTGAACCGGATCGACGAAGTTATCGTGTTTCACAAGCTCGAGCGCGAGGATATGCGCCACATCATCGAGATCCAGATTCGGCGTCTGCTTAAGCAGCTCGAAGAGCGTGACGTAACGGTTGAGTTTACTACAGAGGCCCTTGATAAGCTCTCAGATGCTGGCTATGATCCGGCATTTGGCGCGAGGCCATTGAGGCGCGTGCTGCAGCGCATGATCGAGGACCCGATGAGCGAGATGATCCTACGTGGCGAGATCCCTAATGGCTCTAAGGTAGTAATCGAGCCCAACGATGTCTCCTATGAGGACATATCCGAGGATGAATCCATCGTGAATATTAAGATCGGCCAGCCTAAGGAGGTCGTCCCCACCGAATAGAAAGGGGTATAGCGAAAACATCAACTCAACGGGCCGGGGCGCTTGAGCGCCCCGGCCTTTGCCGTACAGGGTTTTCTACTGTCAGGACCACGAATTTAGTAGAAACTGAAACGTTGCTGGTGCGGATGCGCTGATTTCTCGGCTCGTCTCTTACAATAAGCCTATGGCTAAGACGCTTTATGTCTGCTCTAACTGTGGTCACACGGAGCCGAAGTGGCTCGGGCGCTGTCCGGATTGCCAGGAGTGGAGCACTTTCGTCGAGGAGATACAGGAGCAGAATAAGGCTGTCGGCTTCGCAGCGCGGGTGGCGAACGCAAAGGGGCCAGAACGAGCGATTGGCACGACCCTGAACCTTAAAGAGGTGCCAGCCGAGCGAGAGGGTGGCAGGATCGACACCGGGGTTGACGAACTGAATCGAGTTTTGGGTGGCGGTATCGTACCGGGCTCGATGGTTTTGGTCGGTGGGGAGCCGGGGGTCGGAAAGAGTACGCTGTTGTTGCAAGTGATGGGGCAGCTCGGAGAAGGGTGCTTGATGGTCTCAGGTGAGGAGTCGCCACGTCAGGTGGCCCTCAGCGCCCGGCGTCTCGGAGTGGGGGATGCAGGCTTTCGCGTGCTGTCTGAGACGGACGTAAACGTTATAGAGGCGACGATACTTGCTGAAAAGCCACGGGTGGTGGTTGTAGATTCGATCCAGACACTCTACTCGTCAGAGCTTTCCGGGGCGCCGGGGGGAGTGGGACAGGTGCGGGAGACGGCTGCCCGGCTCATGCGGCTCGCCAAGGCGGAGAGCATCTCCGTTGTTCTGGTGGGGCATGTGACGAAGGAAGGCTCTATCGCTGGTCCCAGAGTATTAGAGCACATAGTCGATACGGTACTGCAGTTTGAGGGGGACAGGTACCAATCATTCCGAATATTACGGGCATTAAAGAATCGGTTCGGTTCGACGAATGAAGTCGGGGTATTCGAGATGACAGGCACCGGGATGATGGAAGTCGACGACCCTTCGGCATTCTTCCTCTCGCGCCGGGAAGGCGGTACACCGCCGGGGGTGGTAACGGTATGTCTCTTAGAAGGGACGCGGCCGCTGCTGGTCGAAATAGAGAGCTTGGTCGCGCCGAGCCCTCTTGCGATCCCGCGGAGGGTAGCAAACGGGATCGAGGTCGGACGGGTGAACATGCTGTGCGCGGTACTTGGCCGAAGGGCGGGACTAGTGCTCGGAGACAAAGACGTTTATGTAAACGTCGCCGGCGGAGTGCGGGTCGAAGAACCGGCGGCGGATTTGGGGGTGGCGTTGGCGATCGCCTCGGCTTTGAGTGATTGCCCCACCGAGGCAGGTACGGCGTGTTTCGGTGAGGTGGGCCTGACAGGGGACGTGCGTTTCGTGGCGGGGGCTTCGCGACGTATCTCCGAGCTGCTCAAGCTGGGGTTCAAGCGTATAATAACACCCGAAGGTGCATCCGAAAGCCCGCCGGGAGGCAGATATGACCTTGCGGAAAATGAACCGAACAGGGGGATGAAAAGAGAGGTTGCGGTGGACGAAGTGAAGACGCTTGGGGAGGCCGTGGCGGCGGCGCTCTCTCCGTGAGTCCTCTGCGAGAGCTCCCGTCAGGGTTAACCGACGCTTTAGCGCTCGTGGCGCCGGGTACGAGATTCCGGGATGCCATAGATAATATTATCCGGGCTCATAGCGGGGCGTTAATCGTCGTCGCCAGCCCTAAGAAGCTTGAGAGACTTAACCTCATCTCCGGTGGCATAGAGATCCAGACTGAGTTCACCCCGATGCGCCTCTACGAATTGGCCAAGATGGATGGTGCCATCATCATCTCACCGGATATCTCCTACATCCACTACGCCAACGTCCAGCTTACACCCAACCCGGCGCTTCCCTCGGAAGAGACGGGGTTGCGACACTTAGCTGGCCATCGTACTGCTCAGCAGACAGGCGACCTTGTCGTGGTCGTCTCCGAACGACGGCGGGTCGTCAGCCTCTATCGAGGGCCTTATGGATCGTATACATTGGAGGACATAGGCGTCGTGCTCTCGAAGGCGAACTCGGCGCTCGCTGCCCTCGATAAGTTTACTCGGCGCTTACGCGAGGAGGCTAGCGTGCTTACCGTGCACGAATATGAAGGGATTGTGCCCTTAGGGGAGATCGTAGGCGCTGTTGCCACCTTCGAGTATACGGTGAGGATAGGTGGGGAGATTGAGAATTACATCAAGGAGCTTGGCCAGGAGGGGCGGCTTGTCGAGATGCAGCTCGAACAGGCCTTCCACAATGTCCCTGAGCAGTACGATGCCTTGATCCGCGATTACGCTCCCGAAGAGGTAGATTACGAGGAGATTCGCGCGCGTCTGCGCGAGCTCACCAACGAGGAGCTTTCTGATCCGGTAGAGATTGTTCAGGTATTGGGCTATGACGCCATTGGTCCGACGGAGGAATTTTTCGTTAAACCGCGGGGCTATCGTCAGCTGGAGCGCGTGCCACGTCTTCCAGGCAGGGTCGCCGAGAAGCTTATAGAGGAGTTCGGTACTCTCAATGAACTACTGAAGGCTACCGAGGATGATCTCGACGAGGTGGAGGGTGTAGGCCAGGCACGCGCGAGAGCCATTCGACGCAACCTCAAACGGCAGCAGCGCAGCCTGGAAGGCCCAGGAGAGGTTTTGTAGACATGGATGGTACGGAGGGACCCGCATCGAAGAACGGGGTCCCGAAGGATATTCAAAAGATGTTCGCTGAGGGCGACCTTGTAGTTTACCCCAACCACGGTGCGGGACGCGTGACCGGGATTGAGGAAAAAACCGTCCTTGGTGAGGTTCGACGCTACTACGTTGTGTACTTGCCGGATGCGGAACTTACAGTCAGCATCCCTGCCGACGGCGATACAGGTTTAAGAGCTTGCGCTGATGAAGAGAGCCTTGCAAAGGCGCTTACGCTTCTCCGGGCTGACGCTACCCAAATGCCATCCAACTGGAATCAGCGGCTCAAGCACAACCGGGAGAAGATAGGGAGTGGCGAGATCTCCCAGGTTGCCGAAGTGATCCGGAACCTCTCCGCCTACAGTGTCGAACATGTTCTATCCACGGGCGAGCGCAACATGCTCATGAAGGCTCGTCAGATTCTCGCTTCCGAGATAGCTCTGGTCCGAGGTACCGAGGTCACCGAGGCAGAGAAGCTCGTGGATGACGCGTTGCGAGCCGATGCCAAAGGCGGTGCCGAATAACAATCTCCTCTATGTTGCGGGACACTGGATCTAGCCCTACTGTAGCTCTCGTGCTAGCTGGTGGGATGGGGAGCCGGATGGGCCGCCCCAAGCAGTTCATCGACTTGCTTGGCTCTCCGGCGCTCCTTTACGCGTTGCGCGCTTTTGAGGAGGCTTCGGACGTCGCTAGGATCTATACTGTGGGCGACCGTGCCCGCATCGAGGATCTCGTCGAAGAGGCCGGTATAAACAAATACGCTGGCTGCGCGCTTCCAGGGGAGAGCCGCTCGCTGTCGGCTCGCAGTGGTCTTTCGCTGCTCGACGAAGACTCCGAAAGCATGGTTCTCGTTCACGATGGATCCCGCTGTCTTGTCACCGCGTCTCTTATACAACGGATCGTCGCAGCGGCTCTCAGAGATCCCAGTGTAGCTGGGGTTGTCCCTGTGACTCCCGTCTCAGACACTATTAAGAGTGTCGAGAACGGAATCATCCTCCAAACCCTCGACCGGGCAAAGCTCTACGCAGCCCAGACTCCACAGGCCTTCCGGCTTGGTCTGCTTCGTAAAGCCTATGCAGACTTCGAAGAGCACTTGCGCGTTGCGACAGACGACGCCTATCTCATCGAAAGAGCTGGAGGCCGCGTACTTGTGGTGGCGGGGGAGAAGAGCAACATTAAGCTCACCACGCCGGAGGACCTGACCTTCGCCGAAGCTCTACTCTATGCCCGCCACGCTATACGAAGCTGAGCTTGAAAACGGTCTTGATATTTGAAAAAGGAGCTAGAGATTAGCTGTCCCGAAATCACTTTTCGAGTGGGTCTAGGCCTCGATGTTCACGCCTTCGCGGAGATCGGTGGGAGGCGCGGGCTCGTCCTCGGTGGTGTAGATATACCCTTTGAGAGAGCACTCCTTGGCCACTCGGACGCCGATGTTCTCGCCCATGCCACCGCCGACGCTTTGCTTGGAGCTGCTGGCCTCGAGGATATAGGGCACTATTTCCCTGATACCGACGAGCGCTATAAAGATGCCAACTCTATGAACCTCTTGCGCAAGATTCGTGCACTAGTCGCCGAGTCTTGGAGGATTGCGAACGTGGATGCGGTCATCATCTGTGAGCGCCCGAAGATCAGGGATTACCGCGATGCGATGCGCAAGAATCTGTCTCAGGCTCTGGACATCAATACCGCGCAGGTAAGCGTGCGTGGTACAACCACCGAGCGTCTCGGTTTCACGGGACAGAGCCAAGGTGTAGCTGTACAGGCTGTTTGCCTCCTAGAGAATCGTCAAAGATAGCATTTACCGCCAGTGTTACAGATTAGCCTTACCAATCTTCGAGGACAAATTCTTCCGCTATGATTGGTCATACATGTAGCGTGCTGAACAATCCAGAATGTCGTGAGCAACCTTCAAGCGCACCGTAGAGCACGGAGTTCTTCTCTTGAGAAAGATTAAACTTC
>JAFAPF010000506.1 GCA_019247245.1 Rubrobacter sp.
GCATTGATAAGAGATTATACCGCGGAGAGAGACTAGACCTCACCTAAATATGCTTCGCGGACCTTCGGATCCTGGCGTAACTTTTCGGCCGGGGCGGCGTTGACTATGGTCCCGGTCTCCAAGACATAACCGCGGGTAGCAACCTCCAGGGCTACATTGGCGTTCTGCTCGACGAGCAGGATGGTGATGCCCTGTTTGTTGATATCCTCGACGGTATAAAAGATTCGCTCCACTAACACTGGCGCAAGGCCCATCGAGGGCTCGTCCAAGAGGAGAAGCTTGGGGCGGCTCATGAGAGCCCGTCCGATAGCGAGCATCTGCTGCTCACCGCCCGACATGGTCCCAGCCTCCTGCTTTATGCGCTCTTTAAGGCGTGGGAAAAGGTTGAAGACGCGATTCATGTCCTCGGATATCTCGGAGCGGTCATTGCGGTGGTAAGCGCCCATCTCAAGGTTTTCGCGCACGGTCATGCGTGAGAAGATTTTACGTCCCTCCGGGCTCTGGGCGATGCCCTTCGTGATCATGGTATGCGCCGGTAACCCCTGTATCTCTTCCCCCCGGAACACGATCTTCCCCTCTCGTGGCGGTAGTATCCCGTTTATGGAACGCAAGGTTGTCGTTTTGCCGGCCCCGTTGGAGCCGATGAGCGTTACGATCTCGCCCTCCTTAACCATTAAAGAGACGCCTTTAAGCGCGTGGATGTTCCCGTAGTAGCTGTGGATGTTCTCTATTTCTAGGAGAGCCATCTTCTAGCCCGTCATCGCCGTACCAAGGTACGCTTCGATGACCTTCGGGTCCACGCGTACCTGCGCAGGCGCTCCCTCGGAGATCTTCTCGCCGTGGTCCAGGACCGTCACCCAGTCTGAGATGCTCATGACAACCCTCATTTCGTGCTCGATGAGGAGAACGGAGATCCCATACTCCTCTTTGAGCCTTCCTATGAGCTGCGTGAGGCGAGCCGTCTCCTGCGGGTTCATCCCGGCTGTCGGCTCATCCAAGAGGAGGAGCTTCGGTTCCGAGGCTAAGGCGCGTGCGATCTCCAACCGTCGCTGGTCGCCATAGGGGAGGTTCTTCGCGAACGTCTCACGGCTCCGCAAGCCAACGAACTTCAGGAGGTCCGCGGCCCTCTCGCGGGCTTCTTTTTCCTCGCGTCGCACACCAGGGGTTCCCAGGATAGAGCCGACGATGCCACCCCTGAGACGAACATGCATACCGGTAAGAACGTTGTCGAGGGCACTCATGGTCCCGAAGAGCCGGATGTTCTGGAACGTGCGCCCGATCCCCATCTGCGCCCGCCTATGCGGTACGAGCCGCGTCACATCCTGCCCGAGGAAGAAAAAGCTACCCGCGGTGGGTCTGAGCAGACCGCTTACCATGTTGAAGAACGTTGTCTTTCCCGCACCGTTCGGCCCTATGAGGCTCACGATGCCCCCCTGAGGAATGTAGAAATCGACGGCATTGACCGCCACAAGGCCGCCGAATACCTTGGTTATGCTCCGGGCTTCAAAGATGATGTTCGGAACCTCTTCCTTGCGCGCCTCAGACATGGGTGGGTTCCACTACGCTCTCGTCTTCCTCGCCCTCGTGCAGCTCCTCTCGACGCTGACGGTTGGGGATTACGCCTTCGGGTCTTAAGAGCATCATCATTACCAACAGGATGCCAAAGAGGAAGTAGTTGTACTTGGGTATATCTGCATTCGAGAGCAAAGGGCTTTCCAGAGCGTCGCCGATAGCGTGCACCCACCCATTCACCTCAGGCAAGAGGTAGAAGTTGATCCCCTGCAACAGGATGGCGCCCAGGATCACGCCGTAGATGTTTCCCATCCCGCCGAGGATGACCATACATAAGACGAGAACGGAGATGTTGAAAGAGAAGCTCGTCGGGAAGATGCTCTTAATGAACGCTCCGTAGAACGCCCCCGCCAAGCCCCCGAACACTGCACCCAGAGCGTACGCCCACAGCTTCGTCGTCGTCGTATTCACTCCCATCGCCGCCGCTGCCGCTTCATCCTCACGCACCGCGACCCAAGCCCGCCCAAGCCGAGAGTCTCTAAGGCGGATATTCACGAAGATCGTGACGAGGACCAAGATCAGGATGGTGTAGTACCAAGGGTCGAGATCTAGGGTTCCGAATTGCCGCCAGGTGTTTAAAGAGTTGGGTAGGAACGGTAAACCGGGAGGGTCTATACCCTTGATACCTATCGTACCGTTGGTAAGGTTGTAGCCGAAGATGTTGTCCCCGTTCACGAAGAAGCGGGGGATTATCTCCCCGAACCCCAACGTTACGATCGCCAGGTAATCCCCTCGCAACCGCAACGTTGGGGCCCCGATAATGATTCCCCAGAGCGCCGTGAACGCTCCTGCAACGA
The DNA here is from genome assembly GCA_019247245.1 of Rubrobacter sp. GTDB lineage: Bacteria > Actinomycetota > Rubrobacteria > Rubrobacterales > Rubrobacteraceae > Rubrobacter_F. The sequence continues at coordinate 2,370 of JAFAPF010000506.1, forward strand.
GGAGTAGGAGCCAGAAGGAGATGTGTATCCCCGGTAGCTCCCTGCCACTCACGCCTTGAGCGGGCAACGCTGAGAGAAATGCGAAGCTAACCTCGTTGAAGTGGGTCGAGGCGAACCAACCGACCACATACGCCCCGAGGGCATAGAACGCCACGAAGCCTAAGTCCAAGAGCCCTGCGAACCCGACGACTATGTTCAAGCCCAGGGCGAGCATAACGTAAATAGCGACGACAATGACGGGGAACATGAGATCAGCGCCCAAAGCACCGTTTATCAGCGGGAGCACAAGCGCCAGCAGGATCAGTCCAACCGGCAAAGTGTACTTTCTGGTCAGCGTTATTGCTGTCCTCCACCCTGGACCGCCGAGCGGTCACCCAAGAGACCCCGGGGCCTGAAGACCAAGACCAGGATCAGGACGGTGAAGATGACGATATCCGTCCACCGAACACCGATGTATTGATCGTTCATCGATCCGATGACGCCGATAACGAGCCCACCCAAGACTGCCCCGGTGAGGTTGCCGATACCACCGAGAACCGCCGCCGTGAACGCGAAGAGGCCCTGCCTGAAGCCCAAATTGAAAACGGTGGTGCCGTTGAAGAGACCAAACATGACGCCTGAGGCCCCAGCAAGGATGCCGCCAAGTAAGAAGGTTATGGAGATAGTGCGGTTGACGTTTATGCCCATCATCGCTGCCGCCTCCTTGTCTTGGGCTACGGCCCGCATTGCCTTGCCCTGCTTGGTGCGCTGAATAAAGTACGAGAGACCAACGAGTAGCGGCATCGTCACGAGGATCACGAAGAGGTCTTTCCAGCGGTAGAAGACCGTATAGGTGATCCCAGCTAGGACGTTATCGTCAGAGATCAAGTCTGGGAAAGGTATCTGTGAGGCTCCCTTCCATATGAGGCCCAAATTTTGCAGGATAAAGGACATGCCGATGGCTGTAATCAGGACGGCTAACCGCGGGGAGTTGCGTAGGGGCTTGTAAGCAACACGCTCGATGCCAACGTTGATGAGGCCACATACAACCATGGCGATAACGAGCGCCAGAATTACCCCGAAGATCTTCAGCACAGCTCCGCTCTCAGCGGTAATAGGGGCGAAGAAGCTCAGACCAAGGAAGGTACCGCTCAGCACGGTAAGGCCGACAAAGGAGCCAATCATGAAGTTGTCGCCGTGGGCGAAGTTGATGAGCTCGATGATGCCATAGACGAGCGTGTAGCCAAGCGCGATGAGGGCGATAATAGCCCCGTTGGTAATCCCGACTAGAAGCTGAGAGAAGAACTGTCCAGGATCTTTAATCGCTTGGATGAGCAACAGTACCAAGAGTGCCACGGTGATCACCACGGCGATACGTGACTGCCAGCTCGAAGACCTTACGTCGTCGAGCAGGACCGCTCCTCTAGACTTCAACTCCTGCGTAGTTGCCATCCGATCGTCTCTTCTAAAGCAGAGGACCAGGGAAGGTCTACCGATCCTCCACTGCTCACCGCGATTCGTGGCTCACTAGTCTCACGCGACGTCTATAGTCCTGTCGAACCCGAACTTACCGCTCTTGACCCTCTGACCAGAGAGCTGGGTAAGGGTGGTGTCACCGTTCTGGTCGAAGCTCCAGGTGCCGAGCACGCCGTCATAGTTTCTGGTCGCAAACAGTTCTCGGACCACACCCTCGCGGGTGACTTGTCCATCGGCCTTGTAGGCCCTGTCGATAGCGTCGAGCAGCACGTTGGCGGCCTCGTAGCCGTAGGCGGTATATGCCTCGACATCTGAGTTGTACTTATCCTTATAGTTCTGGACGAAGTCCTGGCCCTTGCCTGGCAGCTCGCTCGCAGGCAAGCCGCCGAAGGTTACGTAAACACCCTCAGCTGAGTTACCGGCCGCGTCGATGAAGGCATCCTCGTTGATGCCATCCGGGCCCATAAAGACCACGCCCTCGTTGCTCATCCCGGCCCCAACCTTATCCTTGACGAGCTGTCCGGCATTATTCTGGGTGATACCGCCGAAGTAGATGGCGTCTGGGTTTAACTGTGCGATCTTGGACATAAGAGCGCGGTAGTTGGATGCTTTGCCGTCTATGCCTTCACGCCCTAGGACCTGTATCCCCTGCTCTTCAGCGTTCTGCTGAAACTGGTCGGCGAGACCCTTACCGTAAGTCTCCTGATCGTCAAGGATGTACACGCTCCGGACGCCTAAGTCTCTCATCCAGATCGCGCCCGCTCGGCCCTGCTTATCGTCGGCCACTATCACACGGGTGTAGTTCCGATTACCGGTCGGGTAGAACTTTTCCGGCTCGTCCGGCTCTCCGCCGGGCTTGGTAAGGCCAATGTAAGTATTCGCTGGGCTGACCATGCCCAGTCCGGCCTGGTTGAGAATCGGAATCTGAACCTGAGCACACCCGGAGTTGAATGGTCCAATCCAACCGACGATCTCCTCGTTTTGGGCGACGCTTTGAGCGTTCTGAGCACACTTGGCCTCGTCCCATTTCCCGGCCTGGGCCGTGGCGTCGTCTTGGGACTGATATTTGATCTGCACATCTCCAGCCATGTTGTTCCGCTGATCAAGCGCCAGCTGTATAGCGTTGACGATGGTCTCGTTCTGCGGCCGCGAAGAGCCTTGTAGTGGCAGGTCACTCACTATGGTGGCCGTCGGGGAGCTAGTACCCTGCTCTCCGCCACCACCACTACATCCTACGATAAGGAACGCTGCAGCCACCCCCAGCATCGCGAGAGTCACTACCCGACGCTTTCTTATCACCCTGCCTCCTTCTCACCCCATCACGCGGCTCACCAAATGTCGATACAGCATATACGTTACCCGACAAACCGATAATCCGGAGAGTTTCTGCCGGAGCAAGATTATCCCCTCGCGCGATTCTTTCTGTCAATAAAAGTTTAGAGCATGGCCCATGGTATAATCGCTTTTCTTCACGGGCCGGAGTGGCGGAATTGGTAGACGCGCCGGACTCAAAATCCGGTTCCCTTCGGGGAGTGTGGGTTCGAGTCCCACCTCCGGCACATTTAAAATCTCTGCAAAAGCACCAAAAACCTAGCAAGCAAAGAGAATCCCCACGAGGCTTTCGTGGGGGATGGCAGCAGTAGAGGTTGAACTGCAGCAAACGCCCATGAATACGGGATGACTAACATCGCTTAAATAAGGAGCGTTCTCGACACCAGTGAACCTCCACGAACGTAGCTCTTAAGACTGCGAATCAGCAGGTCGCAGGATCGAGTCCTGACAGCGCATTCTAAAAAGTCCTTCAAAACGCAGAAAACGAAAGCCTCTGGCGGAGTCGCCGGAGGCACCTCAATATATAAGTGAGCGCGATTTTCTGTTCAATTGGGCACTGTTCTGGTCCGCCTGCAGTAAGTTCGTCGCCTGCAGGAGAACAGATAGGATACGGCAGGCTTGCAAGACAAATACATTAGCCAACCTCTTTAGATGCCTAGCCTAGGACAAGGCTAGGCATCTAAAGAGGTACCTATTATCAGGCCTTCGGGTAGAACGTTCGTTTTCGCTCCGTTGGAGCGCCTCTACCACGAGGTCCTCTCTACCAACAGCTTCTCTGCATCTTCAGTAGGAAGGGGCTTGGCAAAGTAGTAGCCCTGGGCCACATCGCACCCCAGCTCCCGCAATCGCGCCAGTTGTTCTTCTGTCTCAACACCCTCCGCTATCACCTGTAGTCCCAACGCGTGACCAAGACTGATCGTTGCCGATACTATGGCCTCATCCCCTTCGTCTTCTTTTCCGAGCCCGGCAATAAACGAGCGGTCAATCTTCAAGGAGTCTACTGGCATGTGCTTGAGGTAGTAGAGGCAGGAGTACCCCATGCCGTAGTCGTCAATAGCAAAGCTTACTCCCAACTCTTTCAGCTTCTCAAGCTTGCTCACAGAGAACTCTACGTCTTCCATCACAGCCCACTCGGTTAGCTCCAGTTGCAGGCTTTGGGGATCCAACTTGGCCTCGTCGAGGAGCTCTGGAATTAGCTCAGCCTGGTGGGCAAACTGGCTCACCGAGAGGTTCACGGCCATCGGCAATGTTGTGTCAGGGTACTGCTCTTGCCATAGACGCGTCTGTGCGAAGGCTTCTTCCATGACCCACCACCCTATGGGGCGAATCAAGCCCGTCTCCTCCGCGAGCCAAGCAAACTCTGAGGTAGCGACCACTCCCCGTTCTGGGTGTCTCCAGCGCGCCAGCGCCTCGAAACCGCAGACCTCTCCCGTATTCAGCTTGACCATCGGCTGGTAGTACACCTCGAACTCCTGGCGATCGACGGCCCGCCGGAGCTCGCTCTCTAGATCTATGCGCTCCTGGACCTTATTATCCATTTTGGGGTTGTAGATTTCGTAGTACTCCCTGCCCCTACTCTTGGCCACATACATCGCCAGGTCCGCGTGCCGCAGGATTTCTTTAGGTTTGTCGCCCTCGGTGGGATCTCCAAAAGCGATACCGATACTGGAGCTCACGAACGTCTCTCTTCCGTCGATGTAAATAGGCTCCTGCAGCTGCTCCTGAATCCGCTTCGTGACCTGGCACGCTTCTTCTACTCCGCAGTGCGCTTCGAGTAAGACGACAAACTCGTCGCCGAACATCCGCCCAACCACATCCCCAGACCTCACCGCTGCCCGCATACGCTTAGCCACCTCCACGAGCACAGTGTTCCCCGCGTCGTGCCCTAGGGAGTCATTTATGACCTTGAAGCCGTTCAGGTCTATAACGAGCACCGCGACAGAGCCGTCCTCCTGGCTTCCCAAGCAAGCCAAGGTACTCTGGAGGTGATCCAGGAACGCGGAACGGTTAGGCAACTCGGTCAAGGAGTCATGAGACGCTTGGTGCCTCAGCCTCTCTTCGAGGGCTTTACGCTCAGTTATGTCCTGGTGGAGACAAATGAGGTGCTTTGGCTGGTTCTCAGAGTCTCGTACCACTGAGACGCTCGATAGACTCCACACCTCGTGACCGTCGGCGTGTATGTAACGCCTCTCGAGAGTGTAGGGTTCAATCCCTTCCTCCAGCGCCTGCCGAATGTGGTCGCTACTGTTCTCGCGATCCTCAGGATGAATAATCTCTGGGTGAGTCTTGTTCAGAAGCTCCTCCTCAGAATAGCCAAGCATCTCGCAATAAGAGTGGTTCACCCTGAGATGGTTTCTGTCGAGGCCGACCAGGGCAACGCCGACAGGAGCATCCTCGAAGGCACTGCGGAACCTCTCCTCGCTTTCGCGCAGCGCCTCCTCGGCTTCCTTACGCTCAGTTATGTCGTGAACCACGCAACAGACGGCTTCCTCACGGCAATAAGGGATCACGGTCGCGCTTACCTCGACATCTATCATATTCCCGTCCCTCCGACGGTACCTCCTCTCGCCTTTGTCGCGTCGCCCCTCATTGTGGTCACGCAGGACGTTAACAGTAACGTCCTCACGCTCGTGAGCTATAAAGTCGTAGATGCTCCTCCCGAGGAGCTCCTCGGAGCTGTACCCAAGTAGCTCCTCAAAGGCGCTATTAGACTCAAGGACACACCGTTCGTCAGGATCGAATAGGTAGATGCCCTCTACGCTTTGCTCAACCACTGCCCGGTAGCGCTCCTCGCTCTCCTTGAGTTTCGCTTCCGCCTGCTTACGTTCGGTGATGTCGCGAGCGATGCAGCACATGACCTCTTTGCCACTGTAATCGATGAGGTTTGAGCTGACCTCCACCTCTATAAACGAACCATCCTTGCACATATAAGCCCGTTCGCCGATGTAGTAGTTCCCCTCATGCAAGATGTGCTGGGTGTTGTCTTCTATGCTTTCGTGGTCATGAGGGGCGAGATCGTAGAGGGTCATCTCGTTTAGTTCGTCGGACGTATAGCCGAGCAACTCTTCAAATCTAGGATTAGATTCCAAAATACGTTTGGAGGAAACGTCAACCAGATAGATAGCGTCTGCGGTCTGCTCGACCACTGCCCGGTAACGCTCCTGGGTCTGGGACAACTCCTCCTCTGCTTGCTTGAGCTGTGTTACAGCGTGTAGAAGATTACCTTCGTATAGTTGATCTTCTTTAGGCATCTAACTTTCCCCTACTTATAAACTAGTATCACTACAGTATATCCCAGATTGCAGGAAACGATCCGACTGGAACCATAATAGCAGCAGTGTGGCAGCGGTAGGGATAGAACAGAACAGGAAAAGAACCCGGAGCAATTCCGTTTCAAAAACGGTCGAGCCTGTTGAAAAACTCCTTAGTGCCCTTTTCTGACTCTGTTTCACCGGTTGAGAACCTTGTGTTTGGGGTGTTTAGGGCCTGTTTAGGACTCGTTTTGGAGCACCAACTGGTCCGACAACGACTTTTTCAACAGCCTGGGTCGTTTTTGGAACTGGACTGGACTCGGTTTGGTGGTTCTTCCTGGCTTTCGATGAAAAGGTGCGGCATGCTGGCAGCTGAGGCTGCGGTTCAGTGGATCATCGAGGTCAGTCATGCCAAACCTACTATACTGCCCGATCCCGAAACTTTGCACCTGGTCTGCGTCTCTACTGAGACGAACGCCATCACGCTCACTGCCAGCACCACCGCATCTGAAGCCCACTGTGCGCCAAGCTCTCCAGACGCAGACACTCCCGGTATGTCAGGATGCTCTATAACCTTCCCTGGCAGGGAATCCCCCTCACCTTGTGCCTCCACGTCTGCCGCTTCTTCTGCGACGAGCCGCTCTGCGATAGAGCTATCTTCGCTCAACGGTTGCCTGGCGTGGTAGCCCACTATGCACGCCGCACCAAGAGGTTATTAGATGGGTGGTTCACCCACGTCTCATTCGTCCTCTGAGGAGAAGCAGGGGCGAGACTTCTGAGAGATCTCGGGGTGAAGGTCTCTAGCGACACCCTGCTTAAGCACATCCGCTCGCTGCACTTTCAATGTACAACGATACCTCGAGTCTTGAGCGTAGATGACTTTGCTTTTCGGCGTGGGCGGCAGCTACGGGACCATCCTTGTGGATCTTGAACGACACAGCCTAGTGACATCCTCCCAAACAGAAGCGCTGAGACGTTCGCAATCTGGCTCAAAGAGCATCCAGGAGGTGTCGAGGTGGTAAGCCGCGACCGCAGTGGAGAAGTACACTGAGGCCATCAGACGCTCAGCGTCCGCTACCGTACAAGTGGTGGACCGCTTCCGCTTGCTCAAGGACTTCAAAGGCGTTGTTCTGAGAGTGTTCAGAAGACACTCGGAAGTTATCGAGCGCGTGCTGGCACCAAGCCAGTCCTCAGCGTCACTGACGCGCTTGAGGTTGGACCGCGAGGCTTCTCGTCAGCACACGCGCGAACAGAGGTAAGTCTTATTCGAATCCGTCCATGCCCTGGTACAACAGGGAATGAACAAGTCCGCCGTCGCAAGGATACTTGGGATACACCGCCATACGGTACAGAAGTATTCAGCACTGAATGTAGTTCCCCAGCGAAAACCCTACGTTCACAAGAGAAGTGCCCTGTCACCTTACGAAGGTTACATCCTCAAGCGGTGGGTCAACGGATGTCGCCACGCCACGCAGATTTAAGGAGATCGTCGAGCAAGGCTACCCCGGCGCGTACCGCAACGTCGCCTGCATCACCGGATATCTAACGAAGCGAGAGTGTGCTGGAGAACCATCACTTGAGGCGCCCGTGGGGCTTTCTCCTACTTAAGCAGTAGGGACGATGATTATTCGTCCCGAAAAGCGCAAAGAGAAGGAGCAGTTGGCCATCGACCAACTGAGGAGAGTCCACGACGGAGTTCGAAAGTCTGCGTGTGTACTCGAAGAGTTTGCCTAGATGCTGCGAGAGAAGAAAGAGAGCAAAGAAGGTGCTGAGAAGTCTTCTGATGCTCGGAAGCGATTAGAGACGTGGATAGCAAAAGCAGAAGGCTCCGGGACATCGGAGCTCAGAGCGTTCGTGGTCAAGTTACAGGACTTTGAGGCGGTCCTGGCAGCGATGATCCTACCCTACAGCCAGGGCCAGACTGAGGGCAGGGTCAACAAGCTCAAGCTCATCAAGCGCTCGATGTACGGACGCGGAAAGTTCGATCTGCTCAGACAGCGTCTGCTGTACGCTGCCGCGAGTTGAACACCAATGCTCTTCCGAGCAGGCCTGCAAGCAATTCATCAGATTGAAGAACCACCAAAGCGGGGTAAGTCCAGTGGGTTCGACTCCCACCTCCGGCACAAGTATTTCACTGATTATAAGTTGAATAGTTATTACACAGCTAGGTCGGAGAATCCACATTTTGCGAATAAAAACTCTCTCTAGAAAACACTGGAAAGCTCTAGAGAAGCCCTACACCTCTGCTGCAGGTGCTAATTCTTCTTCCTACCGCTCTTTACGCACTATTAGGACCGGACAATGAGCAT
>JAFAPF010000544.1 GCA_019247245.1 Rubrobacter sp.
CGGAGCTCTTGGGTTAAGCCCTCGACCCGCTCGGCCTGCGCCCTTCGAGCCTTGGCGTATGCGTCGTATCTCTTCTCGAGCAGGTCACGCTCGGTTTCACGCTGACGCTCTCCCAGTTCGGTCGCTTGGCGCTCGTACTGCTGCGCGACGGTCTCGGCGAGCCTCCAACACCGATTTTGAGCATCGATCTCTTCCTCAAGACATACGCGTTCGCTCTCGGATGGCTCATCGCCCTCGAGAGCGGGTCCGGCAAGCTCGCTGAGGCGATCCTGGAGCTCCGCGATCTTCGCGGTTGCCGCCTCTACTCCAGCTCGCGCCTCAGCGGCTCGCTTTTGGGCCGCCTGGCGCTCCCGCTCGAACCTCTCGCGCTGTTCTTGCGCGCGTTTGGCGTGCCTGGATAGCTCTCGCTCGAAGCGCTTACTAGTAGTCATCAAACACCTTTCTGTGTACCGGCGCCCTGTTCACAAAACTCCACAATCGACCCCCCTTGTGTCGACAGGTGTCGACTGAGACCGGCCGTACGGGAGGTTCGGACCCGAAATGCTTAACATTAGCCATCTTTTCCTTCATTGGCGCGAGGCGCTCGATCGCAGCGAATAGTTCATCGAAGGTGTGGCGATCGCGCCCCCGATGCTCGTACCGGGCAAGCTGCTCTATTACCCGTTGCGTGACGTGTGCGATTGAGTTAAGGCGATCCTCGAGGCGTATGATATCTTCGGATAGCACACGCCATCGCTCGATCGTAAGCTCTACCGGCTCCTTGTGGTCGTAACCCTTCTTCGTGCGCCTGTCAACAAGTACTAAGGCATCCTCTCCGATCTCCCGAAGCCGCGCTAGATCCTGTAGGAGCCGGCGCTCCCTGGTAACGAGCATGATGTAGTTGCCACGCGTGGCCTCTAGGGGGTCAAAATTCATGAGCTTTGCGATTATCATTGCGATTATCAGCCCTGCGAGTTCGCGCTCTTCGTCTGTCAGCGTCTCGGGGCCTATATATTCGTAGTAGCCATGCCGCAGAGCGTTCTTATTACCCTTAGGAGCCCCGACCTTACCGCCCAGGTGATACCGGCAATTACCGCTACCAGGGTGATCGGTCTCCCAACCACGGGGACGACGGCTCGCCGCTCCGGGTTACATATCCACATCCTAGCATCGTTTGCCATAGTCAGCTCGTCTCATGCAGAGCGAGGCGGCATCTTTCTCTTTGAGATTCTATCCCCGCTCCCTCGTGGGTTCTCCCTCGTCGAGCATGTACCGGTACTCGATAAAACCGGGTTCAGCCGCCGCAAGCCCTACCGATCCTCGTCTGTGGGCACATAAGCCGGCTACGTACCTAGAGCCGGTGCGACTGTTCTCAGCCAAGGCCCAGCAGATTATGGGGCTGAGGAACTCCATCCCGTCCTGGCTTCGGCCGTATGCGCACCACCCGGGTTGGGCCGGGGTGATTTGGACTATGTCATCTTCCCTCATGCTGTTCCTCTTCCCCATTGTCGCGCTCCTCCTCGTTGGGCAAGCGCCACCACCATCAACCACTTCATGTTGCTCCTCTCTGTTACCTCTCTAGTTGAATACAGGACATTTTGCATCTCCATGCTCTCACTCGTAAGGTTTTGCCCGCCGTATTACTCAGTGAACTTGTCGCCTCCGGTCGGATGCCGGTACTCCCGTCACACAGGAAGGGGGTCGCCGCGGAGTATTATGGGCAGTGCTCATGCAGCCCGCCTTCTCTCATTCTCCCGCTTGAGGACCTCCGCCCGCACGGACATAGCCCACCGGAAGAGCCGTCCTATTCGCACCCGTATAAGTGATTGAGCAGCCCCTTTCACATCATTCCACATCATATCCCGGTCGGTAATGGGCGGAGTGGGGCTGCAACGATCTTCACTTACTGACACCACTCACACTCGCAGCTCAGCGAGTGCCTGTCAGGATCGCCGGCGACCTCCTTAACCACGCCGGCGTAACGCTCCCACAAATCGGTAGGGATGTCCCGCGCTATCAACACGCTCTTTGTCAGAATCCAGAGCAAAGATGAAGGGGCTGCTAAGACCCCCTCGTCGGGGAATCCCTGCGAAGAAAACCACCGGGTGCAGCACTATGCGGCGTATCACATCGACGAAGCTACTCAGAGGATTAGATGGATCGAACTCCCTCTGTGATGGTGTTGCGCTATTCGCCGTCATGGAGGCTTCCTTCGCCTTGTGTGCTCGGTCTGCCTGCGGGCACCTTGCTTCATGTAGAACGATATCAGGACCTAGGACCAAGGGCTATTAAACACTCGACACCTCTCTAGAATTTGCCCCGTTGCCCCGTTCTGGCGGTTCATCCGCACTTTTGGTGATGACGGATCTTGGCGGACGAATACGCTTTGACGCTCTCTAGCTGGCGTCCAAAGACCGACTAAAGTACCCATCTGAGCACAAATCACCAAAAGTGTGGGAGAGCCGTTCTGGCTGCTCTACCCGCTTGTAACGCGGTGAGGGGTTGAAGTGTCTAGTACTTTTCGTATTGGCAACTAAGTTTCCGGGAACATCTCTTAGCGGCAATTAGGTAAATAAGAAGCTCTGGAAAATTGCCGCTTCCTAATGGTTGTCGGCAGCTACAGCCCTTTAGGTATTACAAGCTTCCCTTAGCAAACTAATAAGCACCCTCCTCTTTGTAATAC
>JAFAPF010000075.1 GCA_019247245.1 Rubrobacter sp.
ACACCGGTAAACAGGAAGTAGGAGAAAACAGCAATCTGGCTGGCTCCGAGACGTCGTAACTGATCGAGGGCAGTGGTGACTGTCGGAGGCGTAAGACTAACAAACGCCGGCTCGACTAGTGGGTAAGGCCGTCCCTCGAAGAAGAGACGGCAGATCTTGGCGAGGTCTGAGTTCGCGTCCGGATCTGAGGATCCACGTCCTACGAGGAGAACAGCTGTATCTGGTTTCTTTTCCTCGGAAACTACTGCAGAGATTCGCTCGTCCACAATCTCTAACAGCTCCGGCTGAATGCCAATAGCACGCCCGTACTGGAACCTCATATCTGGGTGGACTAGCTTTTCACGAACAAGTGTAGCGGGGATATCGTTCTTGGCATGGCCTGCGGCGAGTAGCATCAACGGCACAGCAGCGATATCCTTGACCCCTGCCTCAACAAGCCGCTGGACACACTCGGAGATCGGCGGTGGCGATAGCTCTATGAAACCACCTTCTACCTTTAAGCTGCGTTTCATGTGCCTCACCTTAGCTAGCAATTGCCGGAACTCCTCCGCCCCACGCGGATCGCGGCTACCGTGCCCCAGAACGAGGAGCGAGGGACCGTGAACAACCCTTGCCATTACAAACCCTCCTTCCCAAGATCCTCGCCTTGGTTCGGTAATCAAGAGACGGTGACCCAGTATCCTGGCTCCCGGATCTTCGCTTCGACCCCGGCCTTCCCATCCCTTAGCGGGTACAGTGGCCTCATATCATTTGGGGCGTAGCTTCCCGGTTACAGTGGCGGGACCGCGCCGGACTCCAACCGGCTTCCTAGTCCGCCGTCTACGCAGCTTTTCTAAAACATCATATCCGTCTCTGTTTAAACATGTCAAACGTGTGTCTAAGGAGTGTCAGGAATGCACGCACGATCCGCTGACCATCTGGGTGTCGGCCTCACACTCGGAGGAGGTTCGCGAACCGGTCGCTGCGCCTCCTTTGCGAAGAGGTCATATCTCCCGTCGAGAGCAGGCAGTGTTAGCGGGCATAGTTAAGGTGCCACCGGCGGCCCTTAACGTTCTTTGCCGCTGTGACTTTACCGCTGCGGCTTCCAGTGCGCCCTGTTGAGGATTGTAAAACCATGCGGCGTCTTCCAGCTCTCACTCGTGCTAGATTTAAGAGGTATGGAGCTGCTAAACCAGATCCGGAAGTTCTGGGACACAGATGCCGTCACATACGATAAGTCGCCCTCACATCAACCGACCTCGGCAGCTGAGCGCGCGGCCTGGCCTGCCGGTCTAGCCCGATTCTACCGCCTCCCCCGGCACGGGTGCTCGACGCCGGCGCCGGCACCGGGTTCCTGAGTCTGGCTGCTCGTCTCGGCTACCAGGTAAGCGCTTTAGATTTGTCTTCCGAGATGCTCCAGCGGCTTCGGGCCAAAGTAGCCGCAGAGAGCCTCGAGGTCGAGGTCATCGAGGGCCCAGCCGACCACGTTCCCACCGGTGAATTCGACGCGGTTGTCGAACGGCACCTTGTCTGGACCCTTCCCGACCCTGCGGCCACACTCATGACCTGGCGGAGCGCTGCATCGACCGACCGGCTGATCCTTTTCGAGAGCGCCTGGGGCAGCGCTGCCGAGCCTCATGAAGCACTCAAGGCTTGGGCCCGTACCAAGCTGCGGCGCTTGCGGAGGATACCTCCACCTCACCACTTTTGCTCCCAATAAAAATTTCTCTCTGCTGGTGACGGGCCGACCCTCTGAGAATTTTTCGGGATATACTCCTCCGCCTCCTCCTTAGTCTCGGGTGCGTCTTGTTACCCTTACTGCTTCTACCTTGCCGTTTGCATAATCTCCCTTTGCTTCCCACTCTTTGACGCTCTTCTCGTACCAGGTAGGGCCCATAGCAAGCTGACGGTTAGGGCGAGGTATACGCCCAAAGTTCCTCTTAGAGAGGTAGGCAAGCACCGTGTCCCGCTTGGATCCTAAGCGCCTGTCCAGAGCAGTCGCGTCCAGGACCTCGTAGTTCTCTGGCACGTCTATCCGGTTTAGGTCTGCCTCCTTTACCATGACTGGCATCATACAGAAATTATAGATAACCCCAAAGAAGTTGTCGATAAAATATTGATAAAGTACAGATACTCAGCGTATGCAAACGGAGGAGGGTTCGAGAATGCTTTACTCGCCTGGCCTAGGACTAAGGAGTACGTGATTACGCTTTGCTTTTCGTGAGTTTTGGCACATGTGAGTAGGTCAGAAAACAGCCCGTATTCTGTCTGTGAACCCAAGTGTGCTAAGAGCGTTCGTTTTTGATACAGCGCGAGATACCGTTTCTAGCGACTATCCTCAGCGCAAAGCCTCACGGAGAATGAAGAGGAATCCTCTTTTCCTAACCAGATTAGGGCTCAGCTCTCACGACCCTGGGAACGTCTCCGCTTATGCTTTGGTATGTTGGGTAGACAGTAGCTCCGATAGAATCGAAATGAGAATCTCTGAAGATGCCACCTACGACAGCTCGGGAACAATTGATAATTGAATAAGCTTCCTAAGAGCAACACCTACTTCTGGATAATGAAGCTAGCCGCGACTACCCTCGATGAGACGGACGAAGGGGCCTGGAGGAAGCCAAAGATGCCTAGACAATCGAGGATCTCTTTCAGCCTTAGGAAAGAGGATTTCGCGCTAGTCACTAAGAAGGGCGTGTTGGCTTCATTAGGTATCATTACTCGCTAGCAGAGGCTATGAGCAAGAGAATGACACCAGCTGTAACAGGAGGGTCTGCTGGCCCAGAGTCTGTACAAACCCTGGGGCTTGGGCACGAAGAAGATGGCAGAGCTGGCCTCCGTATCGCTGGCTGGCTTGCCTGGACTATGTGCGGGCTCTCCTTGGCCCTGACGGCACGCAGCCTTCTCCTTTTAGCCCTGAATCTATCCTACCCTAACTTGTACAACTTCGACCTTTGGATCGAAACTACGGTGATCGCGGTAGGCTGTTCGACTGTCGGAGCTGTGATTGCTTCCCGCTGTCCGGAGCACCCCATTGGCTGGATCTTCTGCACAATAGGCCTTGCC
>JAFAPF010000092.1 GCA_019247245.1 Rubrobacter sp.
TATTACTGCTGGTCCTACTAGTGCGGCTTGGGCTACAGAGACGTTCCTGCCGCTGCGCTTTGAGGTACGCGAAGACGCTAAGAACACCCTTCATCGTTTCGTCCAGGTCGTTGGAAAGATCCGGCTCGCGTCGGCACCGGTGGAGCACTTCTCGACCGACACGACTGATGTCTCCTATGATAAGGAGTATGTTAATAGGTACTGGTGAATCCTCGTGCAGACTGACATGACATTCAAGTAGTTTAGTGTCCGGGTTACCGGAAAGACCAGCCCGGTACGGTTGTTCTGGCACAGCTTCGACCTGGCGTTCACCCGCTTCTCGGTTCGTCGACACCAGAACAGGTGGGCGTAGATCTTCTACCCGCGAAGCGTACTCCCACGAGGAGATTAGCTCTGGTTTCTGGCGCGGAGACACCAACGTCCGTGCTCCGGTATTCTACTCGTACACTGCACCTGAACCGGTGGGCCTGCCCTATCAACCCCTCCAACCAGAAGCAGCATTCTGGGCTGATGCTGGCGGAAGCTCGATGGCTATGCTCATGTACGATGACCTGCGCAAGATGACTTCGCCCAAGACCGCCCTACTCGACTTTCTGGAGAGTACCTATCACGCCGGTTCAAGGACCGCCGGTTGGAATGAAGAGGCGTTCGCAACCAAAGTCGGGAGCTGAGAACGGCATGACGCTACGGTTCGAAGGATCTCGACTCATCCTGCTGGTGACGGAGGAGGTCTTCCGCACCTTAATACTTGACCGAGATCTGCGCCTAGCATATATCAAGCCAAGAACGGAGGAATACTTATGACCAGAAAAGCCTACCGCTCGGAGAAGATAACCGTCTCCTTTGACGTCGAGCGCTGCATTCACTTTGCGGAGTGCGTACGGGGTCTGCCGGAGGTCTTCGACATCGACAAGCGACCCTGGGTACAGCCGTACAGATCTCACCCCGACCGTGTGGCGGAGGTCGTGATACGTTGTCCCACCGGCGCCCTGCAATTCGAACGTAGAGACGGTGGTGCCGAGGAGCCTATACCGGACGCAAACATCGTTGCCGTCGCTGCCGATGGGCCGCTGTACGTCCGGGGCGATATCGAGATAACGGATTCCACCGGCACCACCGTCTTAGAAGACACCCGCGTTGCCCTATGTCGCTGTGGCGAATCCATGAACAAACCCTTCTGCGACAACAGCCATAGGCAAGCGAATTTCAGAGATGTCGGTCTTCTTGGAGAGAACCGGCTCGCAGCCAGGCCCGACGGGGGAGGTCGTAAGCTTCGGATAGTCCCTGGGGTAGACGGCCCGCTTATTCTAAGCGGGGAGATCGAGATTCGAAGCGCCGACGGCAAGAACGCCTACCATGGAACCAAGACCGCCCTGTGCCGATGCGGATACTCCATGAACAAGCCCTTCTGTGACGGTAGTCACGCTCGAGCTATGTGGAGGAGTGAGTGACCCAGACTGCCGAAGTTGCTAAAGCCGCGGAAACCCGGGCTCGCTTCCGGAAGATGCACAACGTTCTCTTCGAAGCGCACCTAACCTTGGAAATGAGGACCTCACGTGCCACGTCGACGAGATCGATCTAGCGGAAGCAGATAGACTTCAGTCATTAGAGCACAAAAGGAGAACAAAGTGGCGCAAGACATAACAGCCGGGGAGCTAAAAGAGAAGATTGACAGTAGAGAAGACTTCGTGCTCGTGGACGTCTTGGACGAGCAATACTACCAGCAATCACATCTGCCGGATGCGATTAATCTGCCGCTCGAATCCGTCGATGAGACCGAAGCCATTCTCCCTGATAAAAGCGCCAGGACTATCGTCTAGTGCATGAGCACCTTGTGACGAGCTTCCGAGGAAGCTGCCCGTGAGCTGGCGGCGATGGGCTACACAAACGTCCGAGATTACCCGGAAGGCAAACAAGGCTGGATCAAAGCCGGCCTGCCGTACGAAGAAAGCCAAGACTAGCCAAGAAGCGATTCGATGGCGAAGAAGTACGTCGGCCTGAACAAGCACCCTACCGCCGATCCGACGAGCGGGTGGTTACCGTGGTCGAGCCGCATCATACGCTCCGGATTGGGTGATGAAACCACCGCTACGATCGTAGTGAGGAGGCAGAGCAGGATTGTCGGAGCAAAGGGCCGAATCGCCGGGCGGGCCGCACGCCGGTAAGAAACGAAGGCGCTGCGTCGGGCGCTCGCGTACCTGCGGTCATACAAGAAGCAGACGTTCGGGGCGTTTCTGGCCCTGCTCCTGGTGTCGGGGGCGAACCTGCTCACGCCGCAGCTGATCGCATATGCCGTGGACGAGGGTGTTACTCCTCCAGGGAGGCTCGATGCTATCTTACTTGCGGTTGGGGGTCTGGTGACGGTGGCTGTCTTGCGCGGCCTATCCGCGTTCCTGCAGGGGTACCTCGCGAAATGGGCCTCTCAGGGTGTGGCTTATGACCTGAGGAACGCTCTGTTCGCCCAGATAGAACGCCTAAGCTTCAGCTACTACGACAGCGCGGAAACCGGCCAGCTAGTCACCTGCCTGACCAGCGACGTAGATCAGATCCGCACCTTCGCCGGCTCTAGCGTCGTGCAGCTCGCCTCAGCGGCGATGATGCTCGTCGGCACGACGGTTTTGCTCCTTGTTCTAAACTGGCAGCTGGCGCTCGTAGCCCTGGCGACCATCCTGGCCATCTTTATGCTTTTGTTGCGCTTCGTCTGCAGGATCGGTCCCTTGTTCCGCGGCGTGCAGCAAACACTCGGGCGGTTGAACAAGGTGCTGCAGGAAGATCTGGCGGGTGTGAAGACCATCCGCACCTACGCACGCGAGGAGTACGAGACACGGCGCTACCACGAGATCAATAAGGAGCTTCTGGAGAAAAACCTGGAGACCGTGGGTACCTTCACGAACAACTTCCCGTTTGTGTTCTTCCTGGCAAACCTCGGAACGGTGGCCATCGTGCTCTACGGCGGGCTGCAGGTCATCGGTGGTTCGCTCTCAGTGGGAGAGCTTATCGCCTACAACGCCTACCTTGGCTTCCTGCTCTTCCCTATCTTCACGATAGGGTTCCTGGCTGCGAGCATCTCGCGCGCCGGGGCCTCCTCACAACGGGTCTTCGAGATCCTTGACGCTCCGCTCGAAGTAACAGACGCACCGGATGCTAAGCCCCTCCCCCCCATCTCCTGTCGAGTCGAGTTCGACGATGTTCGCTTCCGCTACCCGGGGAGCGAGAAGGAGATCCTGCACGGCGTAAGCTTCGCCGTCGAACCCAGCCAGACGACGGCTATCCTCGGCACCACCGGCTCCGGTAAGTCAACCCTGGTCAACCTCATCCCACGCTTCTATGATGTTACCGGCGGCTCAGTGAGGCTCGACGGGCACGACGTGCGCGATGTAACGCTCTCCAGTTTGCGTTCCCAGATCAGGATAGTTCTACAACAAACCCTGCTCTTCAGTGGTCCCGTGCGCGACAACATTGCCTATGGCAGGACCAGCGCGACCCAGGAAGAGATCGAAACAGCCACCCAGACGGCACAGGCGGACGAGTTCATCCGCCGGTTGCCCGAGCTACGACACGGTCGTAGGCGAACGAGGTATCGGGCTCTCTGGCGGTCAGCGGCAAAGAGTGGCCATCGCCCGCGCGCTGCTCGTAAGCCCACGCCTGCTCATCCTGGACAACAGTACCTCGGCGGTGAACATCGAGACCGAGGCGACGATCCAGGAATCGCTCGATCGGCTCATGCACGAAGAGAACCGCACTGTGTTCGTCATCGCTCAGAGGATCTCGACCGTACGAGACGCGGACCTGATACTAGTTCTGGACGACGGTGAGATCGCCGCTCGCGCACCCACGAAGAAGTTCTTCGTGAGAGCGAGCTGTATAACGAGATACTCGGCTTGCAGCTCGTAAGCGAAGAAACCATAACTTAGAGATACCTGGCAGAAACAAACGAGAAAGGAGCAGCTACATGACTGACCAGAACACTCGATTCAACGCGGCAGCTGCCGGCACGTTCGAACTCGGTGGTGATCTCCCTGTAAACCGTATGGGCTTCGGCGCGATGCGCATTACCGGAGAAGGCATCTGGGGAGAGCCTGAAAATCCTGAGGAGGCCCACCGCGTACTCCAACGAACCCTCGAACTCGGCATAAACCTCATCGATACCGCTGACTCCTATGGTCCCGAGGTCTCAGAGCGCCTTATTGCTGAAACCCTCTATCCCTATCCCAAGGATCTGATGATCGCCACGAAGGGTGGCTTTGTACGCCCGGGACCGGGCCGTTGGGAGCCCGACGGCAGGCCCGAGCACCTGCGCGAAGCGTGCGAGGGCAGCCTCATGCGGCTGAAAGTAGACTGGATAGAGCTCTACCAGCTGCATCGCATAGATACCCGTGTTCCACCCGAGGAGCAGATGGGTACTCTGGCCGAGCTGCGCGAGGAGGGCAAGATTCGACACGTGGGCCTCTCTGAGGTCGGCGTCGAAGAGATCGAACAAGCGCGGGAGATAGTACCCATAGCTTCGGTGCAGAACCGCTACAACCTCACCGACCGCGGCTCCGAGGACGTGCTCGACTTCTGCGAGCGCGAGGGAATGGGCTTCATCCCATGGTTCCCGCTGGCCACCGGGAACTTGGCGCGACCCGGCGGTCCACTCGACGAGATGGCCACCCGCCACAATGCTACATCCGGCCAGGTCGCGCTCGCCTGGTTGCTCTGGCGCTCCCCGGTGATGCTGCCAATCCCGGGCACCTCCTCGGTAGAGCATCTAGAGGAGAACGTCGCCGCCGCCTCACTCAAACTCGAGGATGCGGAGTTTGAGGAGCTTGCCGGGGGTGCACGCTAGTCCGCACGGGAACAAAACTGAGCGGTTCGGGCCCAACGTCGAAAGGAGCGTACCATGACCGACACACGAGCCGTCCGGGACCGGATTGCTTTCTTGCGCGGTCTGCGAGCCATACGGCAGTTTCGTCCCGAAACGGTACCGCAAGAGGTTGTGGATGACATCCTGGAGATAGCACGCTGGTCGGGCAGCGCCTCGAACCGCCAGCCGTGGGAACTCGTGGTGATCCACAGTTGGAAGACGCTCCGGGCGCTGGCGAAAGTCAAGGGCTACGCGGGGCATCTGGCCGGTGCATCTTTGGGGATCGTGCTGGTGATGGCCGGTGAGCGGCCCGAGCAGGAGACCTACGACGAGGGACGCCTTAGCGAAAGGATCATGCTCGCCGCCTCAGCGCACAGGGTTGGCTCGAGCATCGGATGGATCGTAGGGGAAGGTAGGACCACCGCCAAGGAGATCCTCGGCATCCCGCCCGAGCGTATGGTGCGTACCGTAATATGCCCTGGGCTACCTGGACGAAGATCCGCCACTGCGTGGCCGCTCCGTGCTCCCGCAAGGGCGTAAACCCCTCGTCGAGATCGTGCGCGAGGAACGCTACGGCTAGTGCCGGTCCGCTGCGCAGCGACTCGCCCGCCAAAGGAACCGTGGAAAAGATCTGACTCCGATGCTAACAACAGGGCAGCGTCCATAGACATAAAGGAGCGCCGTATACACCACGACCGTCTCGTGGCTGCGATCTTGATCTCGGCTCTCACGTTCCTCGCCACCGCATGTAGTGGCTTCACAACGGACTAGTCCGCCGAACAGTCTTCGGAGCCCGGTAACGAAGCTACCCAGACGAAGCTAAACGAGCAGGGGACGAGCCCCGCCGAGAAATCGGTGCCCTCCGGTCCCGCGACCGCCGGGCCTATCGGAGTAGAGACGACCGTTGTTACCTCGGGGCTAGAGGCGCCCTGGGGACTGGCGTTTCTGCCAAACGGAGACGCGCTGGTCAGCGAACGCGACTCCGGCCGGATCCTGAGGGTGGATTCTTCGGGCAACACCGAGGAAGTTCAACGGCTGCCCGAAGGCGACTCCCGAGAGGGAGGCCTGCTCGCCATCGCCCTCTCCCCAAACTACGAGAAAGACCGCCTCATCTACGCTTATTACACTACGACGATGGACCACCGCGTGGTCCGCTTCCGCTTAGGCGATGAGCCCGAGGCGATGCTTACCGGTATCCCCGTTGCCGGCTTCCACGACGGCGGTAGGATCGCCTTCGGTCCCGGCGGCCTTCTGTACATAGGCATGGGGGATGCCGGCAAAACCTCCAACGCCCAGGACCTCAATTCTTTGGGCGGCAAGATCCTGCGGATCACACCCGACGGGAATGTGCCCCCAGATAACCCCTTCCGTGACAACCCAATCTACTCCTACGGCCACCGCAACGTGCAGGGCCTGGCATGGGAGGCAAGAGAGCAGCTCTATGCAGCGAGTTCGGTCAGAACCTCTACGACGAGGTCAGCCGGATCGGGGCTGGCGGCAACTACGGCTGGACTGAGGTTGAGGGCGTGGGTGGCGACGATAGATAACGATAGATAGATACATAGACCCGACCGCGACGTTCTCCACAAGCGAGGCTTCCCCGAGCGGAGCAACGATCCTCAAGAACAGCCCAATTCCACAGTGGGAGGGCGACTTTTTCACAGCGAGTTTGAGGGGCCAACGCCTCTGGTACCTCAAGATCGATGAAGGTGACAACGTCACCGAACGGGAGCCGCTCCTGCAGGGCGAGGCTGGTCGGCTACGTCATGTCGCCCAGGCCCCGGCGGGTCCCTGTGGGTCTTGATGAGTAACCACGACGGGCGTGGCACCCCAATCTCTACAGATGACCGTATCCTACGCCTCGGACCTGCGAGCGGATAGGGCTAGCCGAGGATGAGGAGCATCGAATCCATCGCTCGCCCACCTCAGGAGTACGCCGAGAACAAAGGTGAGACCGCCCGTCGCCTACTTTCGGAGCTCGACCCGTATCGTCGGCGTCTATTTCTGGTCTTAGTGCTCGTCGTGCTGGGGGCGCTCGCGCAGGCCGGAGGCCCGTAGCTGATCGGGCGTGCAATAGACGAGGACATTCTGGGGAGATCCCATGGGCCTCTTCCGGACGATGCTCCTGCTGGTCAGAGTCTACGCAAAGGGCACGCTCGCCCAACGCGGACAGATCCGTCAGATCGGCGCGGTGGGCCAAAGCGTACTAGCTGTTCTTCGAGCTCGTATCTTCGAGAGGCTCCAACACCTGCCTTTAGGCTACTTTGACCGGCGGCCAGTCGGCGATCTGATGAGCCGTGCAACCAACGACGTGGACACCTTGAATCAGCTGCTCTCACAGGGCCTGACCCAACTTTTGGGCTCGCTCTTCAGCTTGCTAGGCATCGTGGTAGCGTTGCTGGTTCTGGATATCCGGCTCGCCCTGGTCTGTTTCACCATCATCCCGGTGATGCTTTTCACGACTTCCTCCTTCGCCCGTCGGGCACGCAAGGGCTTCCGCACCACGCGTGAGACGGTCGGGAGCGTCACAGCAAACCTTCAGGAGGAGATCGTCGGTGTACGCGAAGCTCAGGCCTTCAACCGTGCCGAGGCGAACATCACCCGCTTCCAGGAGCGTAACGCCGCCAACCAGATCGCGAACGTGCAGGCCGTCGCCATAACTTCTGCCTTCGCCCCGACCATAGACGCCCTCTCGACGCTGGTAACGGCAGTGGTGATCGGCTACGGCAGCTACCTCGTGTACATAGGTCCCTCTACGTCGGACTTCTGGCGGCGTTTTTGATCTACGTCCAGCAGTTCTTCCGGCCCATCCAGCTCGCCTCCCAGGTCTACACCCAGGCTCAGGCGTCCCTCGGCGGGGCGGAACGCATCTATAACGTCCTCGACGAGGAGCTCGAGCCTGCCGATCCTCCTGGCACCGCGAAGCTAGGCCAGATCGAAGGTCGCATCGAGCTCAAGGACGTCTGGTTTGCATACGAGCCCGGGTACCCGGTGTTAAAGAGTGTGAGCTTTTTTACCGCCAGTCAAGCACACGGTCGCGCTGGTGGGCGCCACGGGGGCTGGCAAGACCACCATAGCCAACCTCATCCCCCGTTTCTACGACATCACGAGTGGATCTGTGCGGGTGGATTGGCATGACTTGCGCGAGGTCTCGCGGAGAAGCCTGCGCGCGAACATCGCCACGGTATTGCAGGAGCCGTTCCTGTTCTCCGGCACAATCGCGGAGAACATCGCCTACGGGCGGGCGACGAGAAGCTAGCGACGCGTGAGGAGGTCGAGAGTGCCGCCAGCACCGCTTAGACCCATGATTTCATCTCGAAGCTGCCAGAGGGATACGATACGCTCCTTGGTGAAGGCGGAGGGTCCTTGAGCCAGGACCAGCGCCAATTGCTCTCCTTTTCCCGCGCCGTGCTCGCTGACCTGCGCATCCTCATCCTAGACGAGACTACGATCAACATCGACACTCGTATGGAAGCAGTGATCCAAGAGGCACTCGGAAGGCTTTTGGCTAAGCGTACGAGCGTCGTGATCGCTCATCGCTTAAGTACCATCCGCAACGCCGACCAGACCTTGGTGATCGAAGAGGGCCGTATCGCCGAGCGTGGCACCCACGCCTCGTTGCTAGTTGCTGGAGGCCTCTACGCCGACCTCTATCATCAACAGTTCCGCGAGCCGATCTCTTTTCCCTTCGGCGGCTAAATAGAGGCTTTGGCCCGGGTGTTAGAATCCCAGCTAGATGCCTTGGAAGTTGTTGCACATTTTTGTAGAAGCGGCAGTTTTCAGAAAGTACGTCCAAATTTTTAAGAAGGAGCCTG
>JAFAPF010000097.1 GCA_019247245.1 Rubrobacter sp.
CTGTAACGATCTTTCAGTATGTTCTACGCTGCGATGGTTATGAACAAATCACACAACAACGGTCCCATCGACACCGGCTACGATGTCCCAGGGGAATTACCCGGAGAGCTACCGAAGGAGATCGTCGAACGCCTGGAAGCCCTGCAACGCCAGCTCGGGCGCCTTGAGGGTCGCCTGGAGCTTACCCAGGACCTAGAGACCACCCTCCGAGAGCAACTGGAGCACGAGCGCGATCGCGCCGACCGCCTCGAAGCGGAGCTCCGTGAAGCGGAAGCCGAGATACACGCGGTAGAAGCCTCCCTATATAACGCCCGCCGGGGATGGTTTAAGCGCTTCTTTGGGATAGGCGATATACAACGATGATGGTACGCCTCCTGCTCTGGTAAGCTACCCTAGAAATTTAGTTTACGCTCCCCACTACCTCCGCTGGTCACCGTGGCCGGTCAGAACCTTCTGAAGTTCTCTCGCTTACCCTCGGGGTTACGAGATAGCCTGGTAAGATAGGAGCGTAAGGGATATTTAGGCGTTGAGCCGGAAGGCAGGGTAAGGGATAAGGCCCGCCAACAAGGAGAAGCAGGAACGGTGGAAGAACAAGAACATTACACGCTGGCACAGGCTGCTCGAATCCTCGGGGTCACCCGGCGCCGCCTTTTAGAGATGCTCGCGAACAGAGAGATCCACGGGGAGCAAGACCCGCAGAGTAGCCTATGGAAGATATCCAAGGATGCCGTGCACGAGTCTGCGCCCGAGCCAGTGCCAGCCGACCGACCACTCACAGGTCCCGAAGATACTGCAGAGCTGCCCCCCGAGACGGTCCAGGACCTTATAGGCGAACTAGACAACCTGCAAAGGGAGGTAGGACACCTGAAGACCCGCCTGGAGCTCGCGCAGCGGGCCCAGAATAGCGCCTGGCAAGAGGAAAAGGAGCTTCTGCTAGGCGAGTTAGAGCAAGAGCGCGAGGCACACCGCCGGGAGCTTGAGCACGCTGATAGCACCTTACGAGCCGAACAGAACCGCCTGTTAGAAGAACAAAGACGGGAGCAAGAACGCAGCGATGCGCTGCAGGAGGAAGCGGACCGGCTACGGGGAGAGGTGGACCGGTTGCGAGAGGAACTCGAGGTCGAGCAGAGCAGAGGGTCCTGGAGAAGAAGGCTGTTCGGCGGATAGCACAAACCCTTAGCCAGAGACGGCAGAGACGGACCACGCAACCGCCGGCTCGGGCTCGTTGCTGTCATATTGACCCTTTGCGCCTTGGGAGGAGCCCTCTTCGAGTATAGTAATTCGATGATGGGTCAGATCATGCAACTACACCGGCCATCCCCGATGTTTTGCGTGAGCATGATCTTAAGGCCACTTTCTTGTAATTGGAGCTCGCGCCGAACAGCATCCCAAGCTCATCCAGCGTATAGTCGGGGAGGGGCACAACCTGGGAAACCACACCTACTACCACAGGGACATAACCAGGCTAACCCCCGATCTAGGGTTAAATGAACTCCAAGATACATAGGCAGCCATCGACCAGGCTCTCGGAGGTCGCACTCCCAGACCACCTTGTTTCGCTCGCCCTGTGGGGCTCTCTACAACACCGATACAGACAAGTTCCCAATGATTCAGAGGCTTATTCAGGAACAACAAATGTACCCCGTGATGGGGAGCATCGACCCGGGCGACTGGGCGTTCAAGGAACAACCCGACAGCATCGTAGGTAGTGCCATCCAAAGCACGCCGAAAGACGGTGGCGTAGTCCTCCTGCACGACACGCAGCCGCAGACAGCAGACGCACTGCCCGGGATCCTCGACTACTATACGGCGGCCAACTTCAAGCTCACCACCGCACGCAATTTGCTAGCCGAGAAATATGGGGTGAACGCGGACGGCATCCAAGCCAGCGTGGAGGTTTAGCAGCATGCGGCAACCCCGTAGCCCGGCGTTTCCGGCGACTTAAGCTCCCTAGCCGAGTGTCTGACCTAGACCTCCGAGCATCCTGTTTTGCACCAAAGCCGGTGTTTCCGAGAAGAACTTGAGGTAGAGTTAGTGGACAAGCGGCAGACGGAAACAGACGACCCGGCGGGGAGCATAGTGCGTCGTATTACTCCGATGATACCTCCTCTTCTTCTTGCGGGTGTGATCCTTACGCTCGGCGCGTGCGGGGGCACATCCTCCAGCGAGGAAGAGACGAGCACCGACCAAACCGGTAGCGGGGAAACCTCTTCCAAAACCGGCGGGGGAAGAATCCCCCCCGCCGAAATAACCGGCGCAACAGTCTTATTCACCCCGAGCCAGGACTCCGGCATAAGCGGGGTCGCGACCCTCACCGAGACCGAAAACGGGGTCGAGGTGAAGCTGAACATGCGAAACTTACCGGATCAAACCGGCACCGAGCATCTCGCCCACCTCCACGAAGGCGGCACCTGCGCGGATGATCGGGCAGGAAACGGCGCACCGATTCGATACCCACTAGGCTCCGTGGCAACCACCCAAGATGGAACCGGCGCAAGCACCACGGTGATCCCGAACCTAACCATAGCTCAGCTCTTCTCGGAGGCCCCCAAATACATCAACGTGCACGCCGAGCAGACGGGCGACGAAGTACCTCCCGGCATATCCTGCGCAGACCTCTCCACGACAACCGGTGGGGACTAGATAGCACAGCTCTACTTCGCTTCACGCTTCTCCTAGCCCGTGCGCGTCCTCCCTGGTTCCCTGGACCCTCTCGTGGCCAAAAAACGCCCCCATGACGGTCCCATAAACCCAGCGTATATGCCCCGTCTCAAGGCCCTTTTCAGCGTTCTGCGGTCGCAGTAATACTCACTAGAGTAGGCGCTCGAGGACGCTCCTTTGAGGGCGCAAAGAAGAAGGCCCCGGACTCCCTAGGGCGTCGGAGCATTTTCACGCGAGAAACTCTGTCGAGTAGTACCTACAGTGGTGTTCATAAGCGTTGATCCCGAGGCTCGTAAGCCGCATTGGATGAACCACCTCGCTCCGACTTTCGCGATGATCGGCCTCTCTAACAACGGATGTGCTAAAGGGTCTCTATGAAAAGCACGGATAGTTTGTCCGCGGTGGGACTACAAACTCAAAAATCGATGCTGGAAGCCCAGCTAACCCGGACTACAATCTTTTATGGAATTATCCACACGAAAACTACGGAAAGCTGAAGCCAACCGACAAAACGCCCTCAAGAGCACCGGCCCCAAGACACCGGAGGGGAAAGCCGTCGTCCGCCTCAACGCCACGAAGCATGGCCTCCTCTCGCAGGATGTCCTTCTCCCCGGAGAAAACGACGCCGCTCTAAAGGAGCTGGGCGAGCGCTTGAGGGAAGAACTGCAACCCGTAGGAGAACTGGAGAACCTGCTCGTAGAGCGAATTATCGCTAGCACGTGGAGGCTGCGCCGCCTAGGTCGGGTGGAGGCCGGCATATTCGCCTGGGAGCTCTACGGGGAGTTAGCAGAACGCGCCCAACAGGAGGCCCGCACCTATGAGTGGACTGTAGGAGATGTACTGATCTCTTCGGAGGCCAACATAACAGACGAGCAAAAACATCAGGACGCCCTCTCCAAGGCCCAGGAGATGAAGGCCAAGCAAGATGCAGAAACCGCCACGCTTGGCCGGACCTTCATCCGGGACGCCAACGAAGCGAACGCCTTCTCAAAGCTCTCCCGCTACGAGACGGCGATAGAGAGAAGCCTATATAAGGCCCTGCACGAGCTCCAACGCCTCCAGGCCGCTAGAGGTGCTGGAGGCAATGTTTCGCCGCCCATGGCCGTAGACGTTGACGTATCTGGGGTCTCCCGGGAAGGCCCCTAAGAGAAAATGGCTTTGTTTCGTAAAAATTAATAGAGAGGCATAAGACGTCGAGTCTCCTTGGCACACCATCCTCATGAGG
>JAFAPF010000402.1 GCA_019247245.1 Rubrobacter sp.
CCCACCTCGGCCGCCTTCGTTAGAAACCGTTCCACCCCTCGGGCGAAGACGACGTTGTAGTAGATCAGAAGCACTACAGGCACCCGGTCCGCAAAGCAAGATACGAGATCTAGACAGTACTCGACATCCGCGCCGTTCTTCAAGGCGCGGGTGGTGGTGTTTTGGATCGTCGGCCCGTCCGCCAGAGGATCCGAGAAGGGCACCCCGACCTCGACGACATCTGCCCCGGCCTCGATGTACGACTCTCCCACCTCGCAGGCACCCTTCAGCGTCGGGTAGCCCGCCGTGAGGTACGGCACGAGCGCCACCCGGCCCTCCGGAAAGGCCGCCTGCAGCTTCTCGCTACCCGTCACCCGAGACTTCCTCCGCCTCCCGCGCGTCGATATGCAGAGCGTCCGCCGCTACCTCGACGTCCTTATCCCCCCGGCCCGAGAGGTTCACGACCACATTTGCCCCCGCCCCGAGCTCCTTCGCCACCCTTTCGGCATGGTAGAGAGCGTGGGCTGTTTCGAGCGCAGGGATGATCCCCTCGAGCCGCGCGGTGGTCTCGAAGGCCTCGAGCGCCTCCTCGTCTGTAACGCTCGCGTACTCAGCGAGCGCCTCGTCTTTGAGGTATGAGTGTTCCGGGCCGACCGACGGGTAATCCAGGCCTGCGGAGATCGAATGCGCCTCCTGGATCTGGCCCTCCTCCGTCTGCAAGACATAGCTTAGCGCCCCGTGCAGAACGCCCAGGCGCCCCTCCGCCAGCGACGCTCCGTGCTCCCCGCTCGTCAATCCTCTTCCCGCCGCCTCAACCCCGATCAACCGGACATTCTCTCTACCGATGAAGGGGTGGAAGGCACCGATGGCGTTCGAGCCCGCGCCTACGCAGGCGACGATCGCGTCCGGGTCACGGCCGAAGCGCTCCCTAGCCTGCAGCTCTATCTCCTTGCCTATGACCGTCTGAAAATCGCGTACGATCCTGGGATATGGGGCGGGTCCCACCACGCTCCCGATAATGTAGTGCGTATCCTCGACGTTCGTCACCCAATCCCTGATGGCCTCGTTCACCGCATCCTTGAGCGTCCTCGAGCCACTCGAAACAGGACATACCTTGGCCCCCAACAGCTTCATCCGCACGACGTTCAGGCGCTGGCGCCGGGTATCCTCCTCGCCCATGTACACTACGCACTCCTTGCCGTAGAGAGCGGCGACGGTCGCCGTAGCGACCCCATGCTGCCCCGCGCCGGTTTCGGCGATGATGCGCCGTTTGTCCATACGGTCGGCCAGTAGGATCTGACCTAAAGTATTGTTGATCTTGTGCGCCCCTGTATGCGCGAGATCCTCCCGCTTGAACCATACGTTCGCCCCACCCCACTTACCGGTCAACCTCTCGGCGAACATCAGAGGCGTCGGTCGCCCCACGAAGTCCTTGGCCAAGGCGTTGAGCTCCTCGACGAACTCTGGACCGTTCCTGTATCGCTCGTAGGTCTCCTCGAGCTCCTCCAGGGCGTGAATGAGCGTCTCCGGCACGTAGCGGCCACCGAAAGGTCCGAAGTGGTACCCCGTCTCACTTTTTCGCCGCACTCACGAACCTCCGAACCCGCTCTGCATTCTTTTTGCCCGGCGCGTCTTCGAGGGAGCTCGAAGCGTCGACCGCATACGGTTCGAAGAACCTGATCGCCCCCCGCACGTTCTCCGGTGTAAGCCCCCCGGAGATGACGATGTTACCACGCCCCTTGAGCGATTTCGCCAGCACCCAGTCGAATCGCTCGCCCGTCCCACCCCGCGCCTTCTCGCTGTACGCATCCAGTATATAAAGATCCGCCTCGTAATATCTCAACGCCTCCAGGGAGGCTGCGCCTCGCACCCGGAACGCCTTCATAACCTTGAGGCCACTATCACGCACGGTGGCCACGACTTCCGGACTTTCGTCGCCATGGAGTTGTGCATAGTCGAGCCCGACCTCGGCAGCAATACGGAGCACCTTTGCCGGCTCCGCATCCACGAACACTCCAACCTTGAGTATGCCATCCGGGAGCGCAGCAGCTATCGTCTGTGCCTCCTCGATGCTCACCTTACGCGAGCTTTCGGCGAAGACCAGGCCTATGGCATCCGCACCGTATTCCGCAGCCAAGCACCCATCATCAGGAGTAGTTATGCCGCACACCTTAACCTTGGTCATGGTGGCGAGATTGTACTCGAACTCGCCGACAACGTCGTTGAGGCAGCTCTGTTTGCATCAAGAGGACTCTGCAAACAGCCGAGCACGTGAGGCAAAAAGAGAGCTGGATATAAAAAGCCCAACCCTCGTTTAGCCAAGGGTCTTTGAATTTAGGAAGAAGACAACTTATGAGGGTCCTGGTTCGAACACCGCGCCCTACTACACAACAGCGGAAAGCTTCGGGATCAGCGCCGGGTCGCGCATTGCCGCTTCCCCGACGAGGACCGCGTCCGCCCCGGCATCTCGCAGGCGTCGGGCATCCTCGGGTCCCTTCACACCGCTCTCGGCCACGAGGATGGCGGCCCCTAGCTTACCGGCTAGCCTCTCGGTGGTGGCGAGGTCTACGGTGAAGTCCCTGAGATCGCGATTGTTGACGCCGATGACTCGAGCGCCAGACTCGAGTGCTAAATCCACCTCCCGTTCGTCGTGGACCTCGACTAGCGGGGTGAGGCCTAGCTCGACGGATAAAGAGACGTAACGGGCGAGCGGTCCCACCTCGAAGAGGGCAGCGATGAGGAGAACGGCGTCGGCGCGCGTGCCCGCTTCCAGAACCTGCACTTCATCTACGGTAAAGTCCTTGCGCAACACGGGGAGGGTGACCCGCTCGCGGGCGTCGAGGTCTTCGAGGCAGCCCTTGAAGTGTTCGGGCTCGGTGAGAATGGAGAGGCAAGCAGCACCTTCCTTCTGGTAGCGGGCGGCCAGATCGGCAGGATCAGCCTCACCAATAAAGCCTGCCGACGGCGAAGCTCGCTTTATCTCGGCGATAATGGAGAGGCCGGGCGCTTTGAGCGCACCAGCGAAGTCGCGCTTCTCGAAGAGAAGCGCCTCCTGATACAAAGCATCGAGGTTCGTTGTCTTCCGGAGCTCTTCAGCGCGTTCGAGGGCGGCTGCTGCGAGCCTGTCGAGGACGCCCAACTGCTCACTCATACGACGCCCCCAACACCGGCAAGACGGCGGGTTGCACGGACGAAGCCTTCGAGCGCCTCCCCGGCAGCGGCGTTCGCGATCGATTCCTCGGCAAGGCGGACGCCCTCTTCTATCGTTACTGCGAGGCCGGAGACGTAGATAGCGGCGCCGGCGTTCAAGAGGACCACGTCGCGGACGGCACCCTGGTCC
>JAFAPF010000381.1 GCA_019247245.1 Rubrobacter sp.
GTGTATCCTCGGTTGTGCTGGCTTGTTGGGAGCCGGTATGTGGGAGCTGAGACACTCCCATTCAGGGTCAGCCAGATCGATAACGTAGAGCTCCTTTTGATGCACGGGAGCGTACGTCATCGATCCGTCCCACTCGCTTTTTCAAAACGGTTTCTGTCGGAGCCTCAGATGGGGTGACTAACTGTGCCAAAAACGTTCCTTTTAGATACTGAGGTTAGTGTCATAAACGGTGGTTTTTGGCATAGAGCTGGTCGGAGAATCCCCATTGTGCGGAGATCCCTGTCCTCGCCGTCTGGCGGGTGGAGGGAGCTCCTGATAGCCGGCCTTCAGGTGCTCGGTCTTTACTCTCGGAGGATCTCCTCGAGGACAGCCCTAACGCCTTCTCGACTATGAGTTTCTATGTCTTGCTTCACAGCTCGTTCGAACTCTTCCTCATGGACCAAGCGTCTCTCCTTCCTCACTCAACGCACAAAGTACTAGACGTTATCTTTATCCCTTCGAGGGTACTAATTCGCGTAAGAGAAAGAGGTTTGTTTTGGAAGAGCGTAAAGGACAATCCCGTTATAAAGCTATCGCGCTGTTCTTTGCCATACTGCTTGGGATCTACTTTATCTCCCAGATCCCACAAATCGTCCTGCTGTTCCTGCTGACGCTGCTCTTCGCTATCGTTCTCAGTGGACCCGTCAACTACCTCGCGGACCGCCTTGCTATACCCAGAGGGTTAGGCATTTTGATAGTGTTTGGTGGTCTCATCCTCCTTCTCTGGCTTTTAGGGAGGTGGATAACGCCGGTAATCAGCTACCAGGCCCGGCAGTTCATAGAAGATTTCCCGACGCTTCTAGGTCAGATCCAAGGCTTCATTACCAGCTTGCAGAGCACCTTCGGGCTAGAAAACGTTATTAACCTAGATCAAGAAAGCCTGTTTGAGGCGGGGCGAAACTTCCTTTCTGGGCACACCACGTTCTCATCTGTAGTTGACGTAGGAAGGAGCATAGCTGAAGCAGCTTCCTTGAGTGTGGTGGCACTCATAGTAACCGTTTATCTGGTAGCGCAGCCTTCCCAATTGATACACGGGTTTGTCTCCCTTTTCCCTGCTCGGCAACGGGGCAAAGTTCAGGGGATACTTGGCGAGATGTACCATGCCGTACAGAAATGGGTCATAGGGCAGCTCATTGCAATGATCATCATAGGGATACTCACCACAATTGCCCTCGCTGTGATTGGGATACCCTATGCAATATTCATTGGAGCGCTGAGCGGGCTTCTGGTATTCATCCCACTGCTAGGTGTGTTGCTCTCGATCATCCCCCCAATATTTTTGGCTTTGGCCATAAATCCTATTCTGGTGGTATGGGTATTACTCTCATACGTCCTCATCCATCAGATCGAAGCACACGTTATTCAACCTGTTGTAATGAGCCGAGCCGTATCCCTACACCCGGTTGTAGTAGTCTTTGCGATCCTCATCATGGGCACACTATTTGGTCTTATAGGCCTGCTGTTAGCTATCCCACTAGTAGCTGCCCTAAGTGTTGTGGTGCGCGAACTGTGGGTCGCCCGAATGGACAAGCAAGGCCCGGACACCCGTACTCCACCTCCTGATGTAGGGGAGACGCTTGAGAGGACCGGCCTGTTGGGGCGATTATTGAGTGCTGTTCGGCGCTCCTAACCTGGATCTCTGTTGGGGTACGTCACGCCGAGCATGTAAACTTTACGGTGGGAGCCGACCCCCGCCGGATCTCTTGGGCCATAGAAGAGGCGCGGTGCGCAGCAGAGGGTCGCGACGATGGAATGTCCCTCGGAGCTTTCGTGAACTTCGCTGTTAACCCTGACCTTAGGATCGCTCGAAACTTGGTGCGCGGTAGCGCAGCGATCTTTGCCCACTATGCTAGCGAGGGACCGCTCGATGTGCTGCCCGCTGAGGATCGGGGAGTGGTCAAGCAGCTCGGCGCCACCTACGACGAACGCAGCCACGGGCTGAGTACCGCAAACCACGCAGGGACGCTTCCCGACGAGTTCCTCGATCGCTTTGCCGTCCTAGGTGAGGCCGAGCACTGCGTGGAGCGCTTGCGTGAATTGCTCCAGTTAGGGCTCGAACGACTCATCATGGTGCCTGGTTCACGCGATGCCGATCCTGAGTTGATTGCCGAATCTAACGCTCGCTTCGCGAGCGAGGTACTGCCGGCTCTACGCGTTTAAGGTGGTAGGCATTTGATCCAAACCCCGCCAGCTGGGTTGTCACTGTCCCCGCTACACGCGCTGAGGATTTTGCAGCGAGGTGTGCTGCTTCTCTTCGTACTATTAGGACCGGGCAGTGAGCGTGACGTACAACCGAGTCAGAGACGCTTCCCATAAGCGCTCTCCTTATACCACCAAGTCCTCGGCTCCCCATCACTATAAGCCCAGCACCTATCTCGTCTGCAAGCTTAACGATCTCTTGGTCTGCTCCTCCGTGCCTCAAACACGAGCCGCTTACTCTCCCTCCAGCATCCTCTATATGAGCCACTTGCTCATCGAGGGTCTGTGTAGCTAAGCTATGAGCCTCCCTTATGAGTGCTTTTACTTTTTCAGGGCTTAGAAACATGTATGGCCCATAGGCAGGTATGAGGTTAGAGGTGTCTTCTTCAACGTAGAGGACGTACAGTTCAGAGCCAGTATTTTGGGCTATATCTGCTGCGGTTTGGCCAGCCAAAGCTGCTTCTTCTGAGCCATCGGTTGCCACTAAGATGCTGGTTGGGAAGATGCTCATTTTATCCTCCTTCGTCCCTTCGGGCTATTCCACTTTACTCGAAGCCCTCACCCTATGCCAATTGTAGCAAACCGGGCATTTTCCTGAAAGGCCATTTCCACCAAAATCTTTAGCGCAGGCTATGTTGCCCTGTACCAAAAGGGGTCCAGCCTGTTGAAAAACACCCTTGTGGTGTTTTCTGACCTCCGTTTAGGAGCTTTAAACCCTGGATTTGTAGTGTTTTGGGCTAATTTTTAGGTGTTTTGGACCTCTTCTAGGGGCACTCAGTGGTGCCACAACGACTTTTTCGACAGGCTGGACCCCTTTTGGTACAGAGCTGGTACAGAGATGTCGAAGAATCCCCATTGTCCGACTTGTCGGCCGCCTGCGCAGAGTCGTCTCAATCTCAACTTGAGTTGAGACCAAGCGGGATGGTTCCTGATACTGTATACGTAATGACCACGGCAAGACTCGAAGCATTCAGCGATGGAGTGATGGCCATCATTATCACTATCACGGTTCTCACTATACGGGTGCCTGATGATGCTACGTTCTCCTCGCTTATAGCGTTGCTTCCTATATTTCTTATTTATATTTGGAGTTTTCAGACAGTCGGTACGTACTGGAATAACCACCACCATTTGATGCGCGCAACTTCGGGTGTGAACGCAGGGGTAATGTGGACGAATTTGCATCTTCTTTTTTGGCTCTCTCTTATACCCTTTGCAACAGAGTGGCTAGGTGACCATGTTGGAGAGCCGTGGCCCACAGCAGTGTATTGCGCAGTGCTTCTTTTTGCGGCGGCCGCTTATCAA